>JBPYEZ010000130.1:0-6721 GCA_051984395.1 Acidimicrobiales bacterium
GACGCCTGCCGGGGTCCGTTCGAGTCGGCCATCTCCGACGCCGGTCTGTCGCGTGATCGCATCGACCACGTGATCCTCGTGGGCGGCGCGACCCGCATGCCCGCCATCCAGGACCTGGTGAAGGAGCTGACCGGCAAGGAGCCGCACAAGGGCGTCAACCCCGACGAGGTCGTGGCCATCGGCGCCGCCATCCAGGCCGGCGTGCTCAAGGGCGACGTCAAGGACGTGCTGCTGCTCGACGTCACCCCCCTGTCCCTCGGTATCGAGACCAAGGGTGGGATCATGACCAAGCTCATCGAGCGCAACACGACCATCCCGACCAAGAGGACCGAGGTGTTCACGACCGCCGAGGACGGCCAGCCGTCGGTCGAGATCCACGTCCTGCAGGGCGAGCGGGAGATGGCGTCGTACAACAAGACGTTGGGCAAGTTCCAGCTCGTCGATCTTCCTCCCGCCCCGCGCGGCGTACCTCAGATCGAGGTGACGTTCGACATCGACGCCAACGGCATCGTGCACGTGTCGGCACGGGACCGGGCGACCGGCAAGGAGCAGTCGATGACCATCACCGGTCAGTCGTCCCTCCCGAAGGACGACATCGACCGCATGGTCCGCGACGCCGAGTCCCACGCGGCCGACGATCGCCGCCGCCGCGAGGAGGCCGAGGTTCGCAACAACGCCGACACCCTCGTGTACCAGACCGACAAGCTGCTCCGTGAGCAGGGCGACAAGATCTCCGGCCCCGAGAAGGAGAAGGTCGAGCAGGGTCTGTCGTCGCTCAAGGAGGCGCTGGCCGGCTCCGACGTCGAAGCGATCCGGGGGGCCACCGAGTCCCTCGTCACGGCCAGCCAGGAGTTCGCCTCCCGCCTGTACGAGCAGGCCGGACCGTCGGCTGCGGCCGGCGGACAGCCCGGCGGCCAGCCCGGTGCCGGTCCCCAGGGTGAGCACCAGCCCGCCGACGACGAGGTCGTCGACGCCGAGATCGTGGACGAGGGCGAGCACGGGCGCGGCGCATGAGCGAGGGCGGGTCCAGGCCGACAGGAGCAAGCGGCCTCGGCCCCGAGCCTCGCCCGCCCGAAGCCGGGGCGCCGCCCACGGAAGGTCCGGAGGACCATGCCGCTGGTAGCGCCGGGCCGGCTCCCGAGCCGGAGCGCGGCGAGGACAGGGACCGAGCCGACGGAGACAGTGACAACCGCGACAGAGCGGACGGTGACAGAGAGGACAGTGACGAAGAGGTGAGAGAGGTCGGCGTGATCGGAGCGCCGGTGGACGCGGGGTCGGCAGTCGCCGACGACCCGACGCTGGCCGCGCTTGCCACCCAGCGTGACGAGTATCTCGACGCGCTACGCAGGTTGCAGGCCGACTTCGAGAACTACAAGAAGCGGGTGCTCAAGCAGCAGACGGAGCACCTCGAGCGGGCGGCCGAGGCGCTGGTCGTCAAGCTCCTTCCCGTGCTCGATGCCCTCGATCTCGCCGTTGCCCACGCGGGCGACTCACCGGAGGGCAAGGTCGTGGCGCCGATCGCCTCCTCGCTTGTCGACGTGCTCGAGAAGGAGGGCCTCGAGCGGATCGACCCCCGGGGTCAGCCATTCGATCCCACCCAGCACGATGCCGTCATGCACGAGCCCCAGGAAGCGGGCGAGGGGCCCGAGAAGCACGAGGGGGGTGGCGGCGAGCCGCAGGTCAGCGACGTGATGCGTGCCGGTTACCGGTGGAAGGGTCGCGTCCTGCGACCCGCCATGGTGAAGGTCAAGGGATAGCGAGGCACCAGGATGGCTCCGCAGCGGGAGTGGTTCGAGAAGGACTACTACCAGGTCCTCGGCGTGGCAGAGTCGGCCACCGAGAAGGAGATCACGCGCGCCTATCGCAAGCTGGCCAAGCAGTACCACCCGGACGCCAACCCGGGCTCCGAGGAGCGGTTCAAGGAGATCTCCGCCGCCTACGAGGTGCTCGGCGATGCCGACAAGCGCAAGGAGTATGACGAGGTCCGTCGGCTCGGTCCTCTCGGTGCCAGTTTCGGAGGCTTCGGTGGCGGCGGGCCGGGGGGCGGAGGCGCCCAGGACTTCAACTTCCGCTTCGAGGACGCCGCGGGCGGCGGTGGCGGCGGGCTGGGCGACCTGCTCGGTGGCATCTTCGGACGGGGCGGCCGTACCACTCGAGGTGCAGGCCCGCAGCGGGGAGCGGACCTGGAGGCCGAGCTGCACCTGTCCTTCCAGGACGCGGTGGAGGGCGTGACCACCACCGTCAACGTGACCGGCGATGCTCCGTGCCACACGTGCCGGGGCACGGGCGCGGCGCCGGGCACCACGCCGACGGTGTGCCCGCGCTGCGGCGGGCGCGGCGTGCTCGACGACAACCAGGGCCTGTTCTCGTTCAGTCAGCCCTGCCCCACGTGCGCAGGGCGCGGCGTGCGCATCGAGACGCCGTGCCCCACCTGCCATGGCACCGGCGCTGAGCTCCGGGCCCGGCAGGTACGAGTGCGCATTCCCGCCGGCGTAGTGGACGGCCAGCGCATCCGGGTCAAGGGCCGGGGTGGGCCAGGCCGCAACAACGGCCCCGCCGGCGATCTCTACGTCGTCGTTCGGGTCGCTTCCCACGAGCTCTTCGGTCGCCGGGGGCGGAACCTGACCCTCACCGTCCCGCTCACCTTCTCCGAGGCCGCACTCGGGGCGACCATCCGGGTGCCGACCCTCGACGGGCCGGTGAGCCTGCGGGTGCCCCCGGGGACCCCGTCGGGGCGGACGTTCCGCGTGAAGGGGAGAGGCGTGAAAAGCAGCAAGGCGGCGGGAGACCTGCTGGTCACGGTGGAGGTGGCGGTGCCGCCTCACCTCACCGACGCACAGCGCGAGGCCGTGGAGGCGCTGGCATCCGCGTCCGAGGACTCCCCGAGAGCTCATCTGGGGGTGTGACGCGATCATGAGACGTCCGGACTCGCAGCCCGCGCCGGTGAGCAGCCGGGCGGTCTACGTCATCTCGGTCGCCGCCGAGCTGGCCGGCGTCCATCCGCAGACGTTGCGCATCTACGAGCGCAAGGGCCTCGTCGATCCGGCCCGGACCGGCGGCGGGAGCCGGCGGTACAGCGAGCGCGATATCGAGCGTCTGCGCCGCATCCAGGAGCTCACCAACGCCGGCCTCAACCTGGAGGGCGTGCGCCGGGTCATCGAGCTGGAGGCTCTCGTCGAGCGGCTGGGGAGGGAGCTGGTCGAGGCGCGACGCGAGGCTCGGGAGGCCGTCGAGCGCACCCATCGCCACTACCGGCGGGACCTGGTGCCCCTGAGCCAGTCGCCCGTGCCCTACCGGGGCCGCCGCTGAGCGGCCGCCGAGCCGGGCCGAGCCACGACCCCGGGCGGGAGCACCCGGCGTCCCGCCCCGGTATGCTCGGCTCGCCGTTGGGATGGGTCCGGAGGAGGCGCGTGCCCGCGACCGTGGTCGTCGGAACCCAGTGGGGCGACGAGGGGAAAGGCAAGCTCACCGACCTGCTCGCCCGGGAGATGCAGCTCGTGGTCCGCTACCAGGGCGGGCACAACGCCGGTCACACCCTGGTGGTCGACGGCGAGACGTTCGCCCTCCAGCTGGTGCCGAGCGGGGTCCTGTACGAGCACATCACCCCGGTCATCGGCAACGGCGTGGTCGTGGACCCCGCCGTGCTCATCGCCGAGGTCGACGCCCTGGGCGAGAAGGGCATCGACTGCAGCCGGCTCAAGGTCAGCGGGAACGCCCACCTGATCATGCCCTACCACCACGAGCTGGACCGGGTGACCGAGCGGTACCTGGGCAAGAACAGGTTGGGGACGACCAGGCGGGGGATCGGTCCCGCCTATGCCGACAAGGCGGCCAGGGTGGGGTTGCGGGTCCAGGACCTGCTGGATCCGAAGATCTTCCAGCAGAAGCTCGAAGTCGCCCTGAAGGAGAAGAACGCCGTCCTGGCCAAGGTCTACAACCGGTTGCCGCTCTCGGCCGAGGACATCGTCGAGCGCTACCTGGGGGTGCTCGCTCCCCGCATCGAGCCGATGGTCGACGACACCGTCGCCCTCGTCCATGAGGCGCTGGGACAGGGGTCCAACGTCCTGCTGGAGGGGGCGCAGGCCACGTTCCTCGATCTCGACCACGGCACGTACCCCTACGTCACCTCGTCGAACCCGTGCGCCGGGGGCGCCTGCACCGGCTCGGGCATCGGCCCTCGGGACATCTCGCGGATCATCGGCATCGCCAAGGCCTACGTCACCCGGGTCGGATCGGGCCCGTTCCCGACCGAGCTCGACGACGACGACGGCGCGCTCCTGGTCGACCGGGGTCACGAGTTCGGCACCAACACCGGCCGCCGCCGGCGGGCCGGTTGGTTCGACGCGGTGATGCTGCGCCACGCCGTGCACCTCAACAGCCTCTCGGAGATCGCCCTCACCAAGCTCGACGTGCTCGACGCCTTCGAGTCGTTGAAGGTCTGCGTCGCCTACGAGGCCGACGGGGTGCGCTACGAGCACGTGCCGTACCACCAGTCGGTGCTCCATCAGATCCGGCCGGTCTACGAGGAGCTGCCCGGTTGGCAGACCGATCTGTCCAACGTGACGGCGCTCTCACAGCTGCCCCGGGAGGCTCGCGACTACGTCGACTTCCTGTCGGCCCAGGCCGGGGTGCCAGTCAGCCTGGTCGGTGTGGGACCCGGCCGGGAGCAGTTCGTTCGCTTCGCCGCATGAGGGTCTGCGTCGTCGGTGGCGGGGGGCGGGAGCACGCCCTCGCCCAGGTTCTGGCCCGCACGGCCGAGGTCGTCGTGACCCCCGGCAATCCCGGTACCGCGCTCGCGGGTCGGATCACCTCCACGCCGGCGCCGCCCGAGGAGATCGAGGCCGACCTGTTCGTGATCGGACCCGAGGCGCCCCTCGTCGCCGGGCTGGCCGACCGGCTGCGGGCGGGCGGCCGCCTGGTCCTCGGTCCGGGCGCGGACGGGGCCCGGCTCGAGGGCTCGAAGGCCTGGATGAAGGAGGTCCTGGTCGAAGCCGGTGTGCCGACGGCCCAGCACGCCAGCTTCACCGAGCTCGACCCCGCCCTCCGCCACCTGGCGGCGGCATCGCCTCCGTACGTGATCAAGGCCGACGGGCTGGCCGGGGGCAAGGGCGTGCTGGTGACCGAGTCGCTCGCCGACGCCGCCGCCGACGTCGAGGCCAAGCTCACGGGCCGGGCGTTCGGCTCCGCCGGGCACCGGGTCGTGATCGAGGAGGGGCTCACGGGCCACGAGCTGTCGTTGCTGGTGCTGTGCGACGGCCGGCGCGTCCTGCCACTGGCGCCCGCCCAGGACTTCAAGCGTGTCGGCGACGGCGATCGGGGGCCGAACACGGGCGGCATGGGCGCGTACTCACCCGTCCCGATGGCCGGCCCGGAGATCGTGGGCACGGTCGTCGAGCAGGCGGTCGAGCCACTGGTTGCCGCCCTGCGACGGCGCGGCATCGAGTACCGCGGTGTGTTGTACGCCGGGCTGATGCTCACGCCACATGGACCCAAGGTCGTCGAGTACAACGTGCGCTTCGGTGATCCCGAGGCTCAGGTCGTGCTCCCTCGTCTGGTGGGCGACGTGGCCGGGTTGCTGGCCGAGGCTGCCGCCGGTCGCCTGCGAGACGAGGTCTCCTTCACCGACGACGCGTGTGTCACCGTGGTGCTGGCCGCGGCCGGGTACCCGTCCGATCCACGCCGGGGCGACGTCATCAGCGGGCTGGACGACGCCGGCGCCGTCGACGGCGTGACGGTCGTCCACGCCGGCACGGCCAGGGACGACGAGGGTCGGTTGGTCACGGCGGGGGGTCGGGTGCTCGACGTGACGGCCATGGCACCTACGCTCGCCGTGGCCCGACGGCGTGCGTATGAAGCTGCGGGTCACATCCGTTGGGCGGGCGTCCATTACCGCCACGACATCGCAGAGCTGGCTGCGGCCGGCCCGGTCCGGGAGGCGAGACGATGAGAGTTGCTGTTCTGATGGGTTCGCCGAGCGACCGCGAGCGGATGGCGCCGGCGACGCAGATGCTGGAGCGGTTCGGTGTCGAGGCCGACGAGCGGGTGCTGTCGGCCCACCGGAGCCCGGAGGAGCTGGCCGCCTTCGCCCGTGGCGCCCGGGAGGACGGCTTCGCCGCCATGATCTGTGGTGCCGGCCTGGCCGCCCACCTGGCCGGGGCGGTTGCCGCCCACACGACGCTGCCCGTCATCGGCGTGCCCCTTTCCGGTGGTCCGCTGTCGGGTCAGGACGCCCTCTACTCCACGGTGCAGATGCCCCGCGGGATACCGGTCGCCACGGTGTCCATCGACGGCGCCGCCAACGCTGCCATCCTGGCCGTGGAGGTGCTGGCCGTGACCGACGAGAAGCTGGCCCGTCAGCTGGCCGAGTTCAGGGCGGGCGGAGCTAGGTGATACCCCGCTACTCCCTTCCGGAGATGGCCGAGCTGTTCTCCGACGAGGCGAAGTTCCGCACCTGGCTCGAGGTCGAGGTCCTCGCCGTCGAGGCCTGGTCGGAGCTGGGCGTCGTCCCCGCCACCGACGCCGCCGCCGTGCGCGAGCGGGCGCCGGTTATGACGGCGGCCACGATCACTGCGATCGCTGATCGGGAACGGGTGACCGACCACGACGTCGCCGCCTTCGTGGACGTGGTGCAGGCCGGCATCGGACTTCCGGCCGGCGCCTGGGTCCACTACGGCCTGACGTCCTCCGATGTGGTCGACACCGCCCTCGGCGTCACGCTCAC
>JBPYEZ010000131.1:0-21794 GCA_051984395.1 Acidimicrobiales bacterium
GGCCGGTCCGGCGCGCCCGGGGCGCGGCAGAACGAAAGACAGCCACACCCCTTCGGGTGGGCAACAAGACGTGGAGCCAACGTCCCCGGACAGCTGAGAGCCTGACACTGAGACATGACGTGGAACCACGGAACGACCCAGTGCCGAGCGTCGCGCTCCGCACGAGCGCCTACATCGTCTCGGCCAGGCTCACCTCGCCGTGCCCTCGCAGCACGTCCTTCATCACCTTCCCCGCCGCGTTGCGGGGCAGTACCTCGGCTCTGAGCTCGATGTAGGCCGGCACCTTGAAGTTCGCCAGCGTCTCGGCCACCCACGCCCGCAGCCCGTCCTCGGCCACCGAGGCACCGGGCTCGAGGCGGACGACCGCCTTCACCTCCTCGCCCAGCGTCGGGTGCGGCACCCCGACGACCGCGGCCTCGGCAACATCCGGGTGCTCCACGAGGCGGTTCTCGATCTCCACGCAGTACACGTTCTCGCCACCACGGATGATCATGTCCTTCGCCCGATCGGTCACGTAGAGGAAGCCGTCGCCATCGAGGTAGCCGATGTCGCCGGAGTGCAGCCAGCCGTCGGTCACCGTCTCGGCCGTGGCCGCCGGGTCGTTCCAGTAGCCGGGCATGACGATGGGGCCCTTGATCCAGATCTCGCCGACGTCGCCGGTCGACACGCCCTTGCCGTCCTCGTCGACGACCCGCACCTCCACTACCGGGAGCGCCCGCCCCACCGAGGTTGGGCGCTGCAACAGGTCGGGTCCCCAGTTCACGGTGGCCACGGAGCTCGACTCGGTCAGACCGTAGGCATTGCCCATCGTCCGCACGTTCGGAAACGTCTCCTCCACCCGGCGCTGGAGCTCGCCCGCCGACGGGGACCCGCCATAGCCCACCGTCGTCACCGAGCTGAGGTCGTAGTCGTGGCGCGCCGGGTGCTCGACGACTCTCCAGATCATGGTGGGCACCGTCGCCCACACCGTCACCCGCTCGTCCTGGATGAGCCGCAGCGCGCCCTCGGGCTCGAATCGCCCGTCGGGGATCACCAGCTTGATGCCGCTCACCATTCCCACGACCAGCCCCGAGTGACAGCCCGAGACGTGGAACAACGGCGAGGAGAGAAGACTGGCGATCTGCTGACCACCCAGCGCCGACCCGCCCTCGGGATCAGCCATGGCGCCGGCCAACGCGTTGTACAGCGTGTTCTGAAGATTGGCCACCATCGAGCGGTGAGTCGACACCGCACCCTTTGGGCGGCCCGTCGTGCCGCTGGTGTAGAAGATCACCGCGGGGTCGTCCTCCGCGATCGGCGTGGTCAGGGGATCGGGACCTGACGACGAGCCCTTCAGCAGCTCTTCGAAGGGCCGCACCCGGCCGTCGGCGTCGAGATCCGAGGGGTCGGCGTCGATCAGGAACACGGCCTCCAGGTCTGGGCAACTGTCGAGCTCAGAGGCCACCCGCGCCAGGCGCGGTCCGTCGGCCACGAGGACCTTGGCGCCGCAGTGCTTCAGCCCGTAGAGGATCTCGTCGGTCTTCCACCAGCCGTTGAGGCCGACCAGCACCGCGCCCATTCCCACCGTTCCCCAGAAGGTCAGGCACCATTCGGGATTGTTGGCCGACAGCACGGCGACCCGGTCCCCATGCTCGATGCCGAGGGACCCGGCCAGGGACCTGGAGATGGCGCGGGCCTGGTCGAGGAACGTGGCGAAGCCGATGCGGCGGTCCCGGTGGACGACGAAGGGCTGCTCGTCCCCTCGCTGTGCCGCCAGCTCGGCAACCTCGCGCAGCGACCCCATCCGGTTCTTGTAGACCTTCGTGGGGATGCCGTTGACCGTCTCGGTCACTACCTCGAAAGCCCCTCCAGGGCCTGTGAGCACTGCTTCGATCTCGGCGCTCGTGGGCACGCGCTCTCCCTTTCCTCGACGACTCAGTGCTGCAGTGCCGAGAGTGGCTGCACCGTCACGTGACGGTCCGCCAGGCGCTGCTGGATCCGGGTGAGCTCGCTGCGCAGCTGGGCGAGGTCGCCGGTACGGGCGTCGATCACGTAGACGGCGCCGGCCCGGAGACGAGGATGCGTCGGGCGCATCGTCACGCCCGTCGGCCGGATCACGTGCTCATCGATGAGGCGGGCCGACACCAGATCGAACCCGTCCACGCTGCGCACGGGCACGAAGTAGTGCACGCGCTCGCCGGTGGCGGCCCGGATGGCCCGGCTGGCCTTCACCACGTCGGTGCTGGCCCGCTCCCACTGGATGCCACGGTGCTGGCCCCAGCCGCCATTGGCCACGTCGACGCCGGCTCCGCTCAGCGCCTTGACGTCGTCCGGACTGGCGGCGGCGAGCGCCCCGTCGACCACCGCGGTGACATGGTCCTGGGCCAGCGTCGCCGGCAGCCCCGGATCCTCGAGGACCTTCTCCCCCAGTCGCACCCCGACATACGACGTGCCCCCGCCGCTGGGCACGTGCGTCACGCCGATCCCGAAGTCGGTGGCCGCGCTCACGCCCTCCGTGAAACCCGCGTACACGGTCGCTGCGATCACGCTGATCGCAGCCGCGGCGATCCCCACCCTCCTGGCCCCCCGGGCGAGCGGCGACGCACCAGGGCGGGCGCCACCGGCCCCAACGGGCTCTCCTGTGCCGACCAGACGCAGGGCCTCGGTGGCGGCGTCGGAGACGAACATGGCACGCCCCGCTTCCACCTGGGCCTGGCCGAAGGGGCCTGTCGCCCGGTCCAACGTCGGCGCCAGCTCGGTCACGGAGTGGGCCAGGGCGGCAACCCCGGCTCGGTCCATCTCCTGCGCATTCTGCCTGCCGTGACCGGCGATGGGGCGGAAGCTCACCACCGGCAGGCCGGCGGCGAACGCCTCCATGCACGTCAGACCGCCGGCGTTCTCGACCAGAGCGTCGGCGGCTGCCATCAAGCCTGGCATGTCGTCGGTCCATCCGAGCACGTGGCCCACGCCCTTGGCCGACAAGCGCCGGCGCAGCCGCTCGTTCCGACCGCACACGACCAGGGGTGTGTAGCGGCCCGTGGCGACCACGTCGTCGAAGGTGGCCTCCAGATCGCCGACGCCCCACGACCCCGCCATCAGGAGCACGATCCCCTCGTCCTCGGAGACCCCGAGTGATCGACGGACCTCGGCCCGCCGCCCGGCGCTCTCGCTGAATCGGAGCGGCACCGCCGGCCCGGGAGCCACCGCGGGACCCTTGGCCTGGCGCGCTGCAGCGTCGGCCGCCTGGGCATGGACGCACAAGTGGAGATCGATCCCGGGATGGGTCCACAGCGGATGGACCGCGAAGTCGGTCACGAACGTCGCCACCGGCACCCGAACCTTGCCCCGCTGCCGGTCGCGACCAAGAGCCAGTGACGCCAGTGGATACGTGGAGATCACGAGGTCGACGCGCTCGCGCTGGATCCACCGACGCAGTCGATGACCCGTGAGCACGCCGATGAGGGCGATGAGCGGGAGACACAGCACCGGCACCCACGCCCAGAGGCGGTAGCTCGCCTCGTACGACCACGGCGCCGTGCGTAGCTGCCACCCGTAGATGATCCGCAGCAAGGGACCGATCCGCAGCGGCATGGCGTCCAGGAAGTCGACGACGACGGGCTCGTGGCCGTGCCGGTCCAGCCGACGCGCCAGCTCCCGTGCGGCCCCGTCGTGGCCCGCACCCATGCTCGCCGAGATAACGAGAAGTCTCATCCCTTTGGCAGTCCTGGGCAGCAGCCGGCTAGGGGCCGGCGGAGCCCCGCCCCGCGTGTCCGCAGCCCGGGGCCGGCCTGCGCACCTCGCCCCGAGCCGGGCAGACGATCACCGCCATAGGGGACAAAGTCTACTGGTCCCGACCAGCTGGCCCTGGGGTTCTGGCCAGATTGCCTTCGAACCACCCCCACGGGGGGCGGCTACCCTGCCGTCCCATGCCGCTCGAGGTTCGTCCCGTGCGCGGCCTGGTCGCCCGACGACGGTTCGTCGAGTTCCCGTTCCGCCTGTTCGCCCACGACCCCGAGTGGGTGCCACCGCTCCGGATGGCGGTCTACGACCGGATCTCGCCCCGCTACCCCGCCCAGGACCACCAGCAGACCCAGCTGTGGATGGCCTATGACCAAGGTCGTCCGGTCGGACGGATCGGTGCCTGCGTCGACAGGCTCTTCAACGAGCTCCACGGCGAGTCGTGGGGCTGGGTCGGGTTCTTCGAGTCGTTCGACGACCCCGATGTCGCCCGCGCCCTCCTGGACACGGCCTGCCACTGGGCGACCGACCACGGCGCGACGACGTGTGTGGGGCCGGCCTCGTTCACGACCAACGACGAGTGCGGGCTGCTCGTCGACGGGTTCGAGCACCCGCCACTGGTGATGACTCCTCACAATCCTCCCTACTACGAGCGCCTCTGGACCGGCTCGGGGTGGGAACAGGCGATGGACCTCTGGGGCTGGTGGTACTCGCGCGAGACGGTCGGGCTCTCCGAGCGCCAGCGCGCCGTGCTGGAGCGGATCAAGGCGCGCGCCGACGCCCACGTCCGCACCGTCGACATGAGCAGGTACGAGGCCGAGGTGGCGCGCCTGTTCGATCTCTACAACCAGACGTGGGTCGGTAACTGGGGCTTCGTTCCGATGAGCAAGGGTGAGATCGACCACCTGGCCAAGGGCCTCAAGCGGATCATCGACCCCGACCTCATGCTGGCCGTCGAGCGCAGCGACGGCGAGGCGCTGGCCGTGGCGCTGTGCATTCCCGACGTCAACGAGGTGCTGCACGGCATTCGCAGCGGCCGGCTGCTCCCCTTCGGCTGGCTGCGTCTCCTGCGTGGCCTGCCCAAAGCGACCCGCGCCCGCATCTTCATCCTCGGGGTTCGCCCCGAGCATCAGAATCGGGCGCTCGGCGTCCTGCTCTACGAGGAGCTCGCAGACCGCCTCGTGGGCAAGGGCATGCTCGGGACGGAGGCGTCGTGGATACTCGCCACCAACAAGGCGATGAACACCGCCATCGAGGGGGTCGGAGCTACGCGCTACAAGACATGGCGCCTCTACCGGCGGGCGCTCTGACGGCCAAGGAAGCGGGCCAGCACCGTCCCTGACCCCTCACGGGCCCGCCATCCCCAGTCCTGCCGGGCGCGGGCCGCATCCAGGGCCAGCGGGCCTCCCAGCAGAATGGCCCGGTCGGCTCCGAAGCCCAGCAGCCGGGCCCGGTAGGCCAGCTCGCTGAGGACCACCAGCACCCGGAGCGGCGCACGGACGACCCGGCCGCCGGCCACGGCGGCGATCTGCGCCGGCTCCAGCCAGTCCTCGGTGGCCACGTTGTACACCCCGACCGCCGTTGACAGTCCGGCCCGCCAGAGCGCGTCCGCAGCGTCATCCTCGTGCAGGAACTGCAGCGCCTGGCGAACACCCGACGCAGCTGGCACCGCCCGCCGATAGCCCGCGGTCGCCCGGCGGACGGCCGGGTCGGCGTGAGGACCCAGCACGGCGCAGATGCGCAGCGCTGCCGACGGGCCCGCTTCAGCACAGATCCGCTCGGCCTCCAGCTTCTGCAGGGCGTATGGGCACTCGAGGTTCGGCCGCGTCGCAGCGCGCTCGTCGAGAGGCAGGGAGTTGTCCGGCCACGCCCCGTAGACGGCCGCCGACGAGGCGAGAATGATCCTGCCGGGCTGGCCGGTAACCACGTTCCTGGTGCCGTCCAGGTTGGCGTCCGCTGTCTCGCCGCTGCCGCGCTGGCGCCAGAGCTGGAAGCCCAGGTGCCACAGGACGTCGACCCCGGCCAGCGCCCGACGGGCCTCCGGACGGCGCAGATCGCTGCGGGTGTGGACCAGCTTGGGGTGCTCCGGCAGCGGCCGACGGGCGACCGATCGCACCCGTTCGACCCGCGGGTCGCTGAGCAGACGGTCCAGCAGCGTCGAGCCGAGATGCCCGGTGGCGCCGGTCAGGCCGACGTCGATCGGGCCACCTCGAAGGCCCGCAGCGCCTCCTCGATGTGGGCCTCGGTGTGCGTGGCCATGACCGAGGTCCGCAGCATCGCCCGCCCCGACGGCACCGCGGGTGAGATGACGCAGTTGACGTACACCCCGTTGTCCAGCAGGGCTCGCCAGGTACGGCCGGCCTCCCACTCCTCGCCGATGGTGACAGGGACGATCGGTGTGCCGGTGTCCGGGCCGACGTCGTAGCCTCGCTCCCGCAGCCCGACCCGTAGCTGGTCGGCTCGTTCGCGCACGGCGACCCTCCGCCAGTCCTCTTCGCGGGCGACGCGCAGCGCAGCGAGGGCGGCGCCGAGCGCTGCCGGCACGCCCGAAGCCGTGAACTGGAAGGGGCGACAGGCGATCCGCACGTAGTCCACCACCGCCTTGGACCCCAGGATGAAACCACCGCAGGAAGCCAGGGACTTGGAGAACGTGCCCATCAGCAGGTCAGGCTCGACTCCGGCGTCGGCAGCGACGCCCGCCCCCTTGGGGCCGAGCACGCCGAGCGCGTGAGCCTCGTCGACCAGCAGCCGTGCGCCGAGCTCCCGGCAGGTGTCGGCCATCGGACCCACCGGGGCCACGTCGCCCTCCATCGAGTACACCCCGTCGACGGCCACGAGCGCTCCCCCGCCACCATCCTGACGCCAGGAGCTCAGCCGGCGGGCGAGGCTCGATACCGAGTTGTGGCGGAAGTAGCGGAACCCTCCGGGGGCCAGCCGGGCGCCGTCGATGATGCTGGCGTGACCCGAGACGTCGACGAAGGTGGCGTCGTTGGGCCCGACGAGCGTCGAGATCACCCCCAGGTTGACGGAGTAGCCGGTGGTGAACACCAGCCCCGCCTCGGCTCCCAGCCAGTCGCACAGCTCCGCCTCGAGCTCATGGTGGATCGGAAGCGTGCCGTTCATCAGTCGGCTGCCGGTGCATCCCGTCCCGTACCGCTCGACGGCCTCGACCGCCGCCCGCTTCACCCGGTCGTCACCGGTGAGGCCCAGGTAGTTGTTCGACCCGAGCATGATCACCGGGCGCCCCTCGTGGACGACGGTCGGCCCCGCCTCGCTGCCCATCACCTTGAAGAAGGGGATGAGCCCCATGGAGTCGGCGACCTCGTACTCCTCGAGCTTTGGCGTGAAACACTTGTCGAACAGGTCAGACATCAGGGGTTTCCCGTAGCTGTGGTGGGCACCGCCGAAGTGGCATGCAAGTCCAGCCTACTGTGCCCACACCGGGGCCAATCGGAGGCCACTCCCTGGCGCATCGCAACGGTCCAGGGTCAGCTCGCCCGCCGCAGGAGCACCGTGGCGTAGGCGCCCACCTTCAGCTGTTCCCCGCCAGCCAGAGGGTCGCCCTCACGATCCTCGATGCCATCGTCGGTGGTATCGAGCACTTTCGTCCACGACTCCCCCCAACTGCCCTTGGGCAGGGCGAAGGTCACCGCCTCGATGCCGGCGTTGAGCAGGAGGAGGAAGCTGTCGCCGGCGACCCGCTCGCCCCGCGTGTCCCGGCCTGGGATGGCACTGCCGTTCAGAAAGACACCCATGGCCCTGGCGTCGCCGTCGTCCCAGTCGGCCTCGGCCATCTCCGTGCCGGCCGGGGTGAACCACCCGATGTCGCCGATCCCCGAGCCGCGCAGCGGACGACCGTGGAAGAAGCGTCGGCGGCGGAACACGGGATTGCTGCGGCGCAGGTCGACGAGGGCCGAGGTGAAGGCCAACATGTCTTCGTCCGCGTGTGACCAGTCGAACCACGAGACGTCGTTGTCCTGGCAGTAGGCGTTGTTGTTGCCGCCCTGGGTGCGACCGAGCTCGTCACCGCCAAGCAGCATGGGTGCCCCCTGGGAGAGGAGGAGGGTGACGACGAAGTTCCGCTTCTGGCGGGCTCGCAGGGCCAGGACCTCGGCGTCGTCCGTGGGGCCCTCGACCCCGCAGTTCCAGGAGCGGTTGTAGCTCTCGCCGTCGCGGTCGTTCTCGCCGTTCGCCTCGTTGTGCTTGTCGTTGTAGGAGACCAGGTCGGTGAGAGTGAACCCGTCGTGGGCAGTCACGAAGTTGATACTGGCGTGGGGCCTTCGGCTGCTGGCTTCATAGAGGTCCGAGCTGCCGGTGAGACGGTAGGCGAGCTCGGCCAGCATCCCGGGCTCCCCTCGCCAGTAGTCGCGGACACAGTCACGGTACCTGCCGTTCCACTCCGACCAGAGGGGAGGGAAGTTGCCGACCTGGTAGCCGCCCTCCCCCACGTCCCACGGCTCGGCGATGAGCTTCACCTGGCTCACGACGGGATCCTGCTGGATGAGGTCGAAGAACGCCGACAGTCGATCGACGTCGTGGAGCTCCCTCGCCAGCGTCGAGGCCAGGTCGAAGCGAAACCCGTCGACGTGCATCTCGGTCACCCAGTACCGCAGAGAGTCCATGATGAGCTGCAGGACGTGGGGCTGGCGCATGTTCAAGCTGTTGCCCGTCCCCGTGTAGTCGGTGTAGAAGCGTGGGTCCTCGGCCAGCCGGTAGTAGGCCGCGTTGTCGATGCCGCGGAAGCTCAACACGGGCCCGAGGTGATCGCCCTCGGCAGTGTGGTTGTAGACCACGTCGAGGATCACCTCGATACCGGCCTCGTGGAGGGCCTTCACCATCGACTTGAACTCCTGCACCTGCTGGCCGCCCTGGCCACTGGCGCTGTACTCGTTGTGCGGCGCGAGGTACCCGATCGAGTTGTAACCCCAGTAGTTGCGCAGACCCTTCTCGACCAGGGTCGCGTCGTGGATGAACTGGTGCACCGGGAGCAGCTCCACGGCGGTCACGCCCAGGCCTCGGAGATGGTCGATGGCCTCAGGACTGGCGAGACCGGCGTAGGTGCCGCGCAGCTCCGGATCCAGCCTCGGGTGGCGGATGGTGAAGCCCCGCACGTGGACCTCGTACACGACCGTGTCGTGCCACGGCGTGCCGGGTGGCCGGTCGTTCCCCCAGTCGAAGTACGGGTTCACGACGACCGAGCGCGGCACGAAGGGAGCGCTGTCGGCGTCGTTGGCCTTCTCGGGATCCACAGGCCCGTGGCCGTACACCGCCGCGTCCCAGCGCACCTGGCCCTCGATCGCCTTGGCGTACGGGTCGAGCAGCAGCTTGTTCGGATTGCACCGGTGCCCAGTGGCGGGGACGTCGGGCCCGTGGACCCGCCACCCGTACCGCTGGCCGGGCTCGATGGCGGGCAGGTAGCCGTGCCAGCAGAAGCCGTCGACCTCGTCCAGCTCGATGCGCCGCTCCGGACCGTCCTGGTCGAACAGGCACAGCTCCACACCCTCTGCGACCTCGGAGAAGAGCGAGAAATTCGCCCCGGCACCGTCGAAGGTGGCGCCGAGCGGATACGGGCTGCCCGGCCACACTCTCATGTCGGGCACGCTACCGGGCCATGCCAGATCTGACGACAGCGTGAGGTCCGCCACAATGACAGAAGGGTCGAGCTGACGCTCGACCCTTCCGTCAACCACCAGCCCCGGGGGGGAAGAAAGAGGGCCAGCGGCAACAACGCGGGCCTACCCCCCGCATCCGGTTCCCACACCTCCGAACCGCGAACTGATACCAGAGCTACACTCCCGGCGTGGCGCAGCTGCCCGGAATCGATTATGTGCTGCGTCTGGTGCGGGCCCAGACCGACGCCCTCGTCGCCATTCCCGAGGGCATCGTCGCGCTGAACCGGTCGGTCCGTGCCCTCACGCGCTCGATCGATCAGAGTCGAGAGACACTGGTCACAATGCAGAGGCTGATGACCCGGGCCGACAACCTCATGACCGAGCTCGACGAGCCCGTACGGGCGCTGGCGCCGGGGTTGCGCCGCCTGAGCACGGTTCTCGACGACCCGGTGATGAACGAGATACCGACAGTGCTTCGCCAATTGCAGCGCGACCTGCTGCCGGTCGTGAGCGGCCTCCGAGACACCCAGCAGAAGGTCACGTCGATCGCGGCGTCGACAGCGCGCATGTCCACCCTCATCGACGAGACCGGTTCGCGTCTCAGCGCCCTGCCCGGCGCCAACCTCCTCCTGCGGCCACGACCGCCCGAACCGAGCGACGAGACCGACTGAACCTACCCTTCGGCGATCTCTCCGTCCTGGTGCCGATGCTCGATCCACGACCACCCGACGGTCATCGCCAACAGAAAGCCCACTGACCCGATCAGCGCCAAGACCATCCCCTTGCCCCTTCCTTCGCCCGGTGCCCGGCCGCTGCCGAGCCGGCCCTCGCACTCCCCAGTGAGGGATGGAGCACCCAGCGCGATCCACGTCCTGGTACCTCGTCACCGACCATCGCACCAAGATCTGACGATTCCCTGACGAAGCGCTGACCGGGAGCTGACGAGGCCCTTCAAAACGGGTGAAATCCGGACAGATCGGAAGGGGACCCTGTGCTCCCTCGATCGGGCCAGAAACTTCCACCTGGTCAGGCCCCTCCATAGGTGTACCTTTGGTACCAGCCGGCGTGGGCTCTTCACCCGCGGCGGTTGTGAGTGACCCAGTGGAGTGGTCGGGAGTCACGGCTCGACCACTCCACTCGCGTTAGTGGACGCATCGGGACCGAGGTGGCAGCGGAGATCACTCTGAGAGCCGAGGCAACGAGCGCGGCGACAGCGCGAGGGTTCGTCGCAGCCACGCTCCAGGAGTGGGGTCTCGAGACCAGCACCGAGGTCGCCGTCCTCCTGACCGACGAGCTGGTGACCAACGCCATCGTCCACGCCGCGTCCGAGAGCGGCGTGACCATCGCCCTCCGAACGCAACCGTTGCGTGTGGACATCTCCGACGCCAGCCCTGCCCTGCCGGTGCTTCGGAACGGCGAGGGCCACCTGCGGGACTCGGGCCGGGGGCTCCATCTGGTCGACGCCCTGGCGACCGCCTGGGGCGTGATACCGCGTACCGCCGGCAAGACCGTGTGGTTCGAGCTCGGCTGATCCGGGACGACTGCCGGTTTCCCTACGGTGCCTGGCGGGTATGGCGACTGCTGATTGCTTTCCTGAGCGCCAACGAAACAGAGGCGCACCATGCCACTGCCAAGCGACAGCCCACTTGTGGCTCAGCTCGGGTGGGGAGAGCTTGCCGAGCGCACATGGACCGAGGTCCTCTCTGCTGGCGTGCCACCAGAGCTGGTGGACCTCGGCCGTGATCTCGGCGAGCGCACGGGCCGGCCGGTTCGGGTCTTCACGATGCCCACGATGCGCGTCGGCGTCGCCGGGCTGGCGGTGCCCTTCCTGGACGACGACGGCATCGTGTTCGATCAGTCCGTCCTCGACGACCCCGACGAGCTGCTCGATCTCTTCTCGCACGAGCTGGCTCACATGCTCCATCCCGACTGGAGCCGCCTCCGCCAAGATCAGCGAGACGAGATGGAAGCGTTCGCGACGCTGCTCGCGCCCACGCTCGTCACCCGCCTCCCCAGCCAGGTCGATCAGGCTCAGCCGTTGATCGACGAGGCAATGGACTGCGTCCGGGCCGCCTGAGGCGCGACACCCGGTCAGTGACGCCGAGCCGAAGCGGTGGCTGCCTCGGCTTCGACAGGGTCGGCTAGCGCGTGCTCGGCGGCCGCCGCTGCCACCCTGCCCTCGACGGGAGCCCACACGAGGGCGAGCACGACCACCGCCATCACGATCACCGCAGCCGCCGTCACGAACGCGACCCACGCCTCGATGGCGAACAGGGCGCCGCTCACCGAGGCGAAGACCGCCATGGCCGCCGTCTCCGCCGTGCTCACCATGCCCTGGGCGCGACCGAGCTCGTCGGGTTTCACTCCGTCGGCAAGCATCGACAGCGGTGCCGGGTAGGAGACCGCGACCGCGAGTCCCTCGACAGCGCCGAGTCCGATCAGCAGCGAGACCGTGGGCAGGAACGGATAGCTGGCGGCGAATCCCGCCGAGGCGAGCAGAGCCAGGGCGGTGAGCCATCGACGGTCCAGGCGGTCGGTCAGCTTGCCCGCTGGGATCGACACCGCCACGAACGGGATCGACCACAGGGTCCACGACAATCCGATCTGCCACGAGGTCGCACCCCGGGAGCTCATGAGCAATCCCCAGCACACCTCGTAGGTGCCGGTGAGCACCCCGATCGAGGCGGTGGCCAGCATGACGCCCACCACGATGCGGCTCCGGATCAGGTCACGGAAGGCCAGGCGCTGGTCCTCCGCCGAGTGCGCCGCGAGGGGCCGACCAGGGACCTCGGCGAGCACCGGCCCGCATGCGGCCAGAGCCGCCAATCCGGCGCCGATGAACACCGGCGTCATGGCGCCGGGGCCGCCGAGACTGCCCAGCAGCGGGCCCACCGCCATTCCCGCGGTCTGACCGCCGAAGAGCGCCCCGAACCCGCGCCCCCGTCGGCCGGGGGGAAGGCGCTCCGACAACGTGGCCGCCGCCACAACCAGGGTCGCGCCGGCCCCGACTCCCTGCACTGCTCTGAGGACCACATACACGACGGGACTCACGGGAGCAGCGAAGGCGACCGACGCGGTGGCGTAGCACACGAGTCCGAAGACGAGCACCGGCCGGCGCCCGATGCGGTCGGATAGCTTGCCCAGCGGGTACTGGGTGACGACGCCGGCCACGAAGAAGGCCCCCATGACCAGACCGATCAGCGAGTCGGATGCCCCGCGGCCGCGCAGGAACAGGGGCAGGAGCGGGACGATGGCCATCGCTCCGGTCCACTCGAGAAACGCCGCCGTGGTCAGGGCCACGACCAGACGCCGGATACGTCGCTCGTCGGTCAGCGCCGCTGACGTTGCCGTCATCACCGGACGGCGGGCGCGATCACCCTTGCCTCAGCACGGGCTACCTCGCGGCGCGTCGACGCGATCCGGTGCTGCGGGCACGATCGCCGGCGGGCCGCAGACCGTCGAGCATCCGATGCAGCGCGTGCCCGATCGCCTCGCTGGCAGCCTCCTGGTCCTCAGCCCTGGCAACAACCATCCCCGCCTGCACGAGCGATCCGACGACGAGGTGGGCCAACGGCTCCACGGACTGACGCTCCAGCTCGCCCGAGTCCATCGCCGCGTGCAGGCCCGCCGACACGGCCCCGAAGGCGTACTGGGAGTCGATCTCGTGCCAGGTTGTCCAGCCCAGTACGGCCGGTCCCTCCTGGAGGACGATCCGGCGCAGCGTGGCGTCGAGACAAGCCGCCAGGAAGGCGTCGATGGCGACCTGCAGCTGCGCCAGGGGCGAGCCCTCGTTGGCCGCGGCGCCGAGAACCCGTTCCAGCATCTGCTCCTCGGTCGCCTCGAAGACGGCGCGGAACAGCTCTTCCTTGTCGCTGAAGTGGTGGTACAGCGCGCCACGTGTGACCTTTGCCGCCCGTACGATCTCCTCGGTGGCGGTGCCTCGATAGCCCTTGCGGGTGAACAGCCGCTGCGCAGCGCGCACCAAGGCGGCGCGCGTCGCCTCCCCCTGCTCCACGCGCCGATCGCGAGCCCTCTCTCCGCCCCCGGGCGTGGGCCGCGTCTGTCGCACCGCTCTTGCACCCATAGTGGCGACACAGCTTAAGAGGCGGCGCTACGACCTGTCCGTCCGGCTGCGACCGCCAGGAGGACCAGACCGCTCACGTTGAGAAGGTTGCGCACTCCGTGGAACTGGTCCCAACGCCTCCGGATCGACACCCAGCCCTGCCGGTCCATCCTCTGTGTTGCACGGAGAGTGGCCGCGTTGAGCGGCATGTTTCCGGCCAACGTGATGCCGAGCATCGCCGCGTAGCAACCTGTTCCAGCCCACACGTACCCCGTTCCCGCGGTTGGCGCCCGGCTCGCCGCCCAGATCCCCGAGCCGACCGTCGAGCTCATCAAGAGCCCCATCGGCGCCAGCATCAGCTGGGTGAGACGCTTCTCGAACACCACCTCCTGCTCCATCGGCAGCCGCTTGGCGGCGCGATGGACGAACGCCCACGTGCCGAGCTCGTTGCCCGTCAGCACCCCCGCGAGCGTGAAGTTCACGACCTGTGCCCTCTTCATCCGCCCCCCTCTGAACGTCGGCCGTCGACGCGACACCCTTCACCGGATCGTGGAGCCGTCGCCATACTATTTCCCCGGCTGGATCCCCATCCGTCTGACCTGCGGGTTGACCGCGCGCCAGCGCGGGTAGGTAGCCCTTGTCTGCCTCATATCGGTACTGGAGGGGAGATGGCTTTCAGGACCTCCCACTTGCCTTTGCGGGCCGCCACGGGGGCCTTCATCTTGAATGCCGGCCTCGCGCATCTCAAGGCCGACGACGAGACAGCCAAGCGGACGCACGCCCTCGCCGCTGGTACCTATCCGATCTTCGAGGACATGGATCCGCACGCGTTCGCCAGAATGCTCTCCGCCGGCGAGATCGCTCTCGGCGCGGCCCTGCTGGTTCCGGTGATCCCCTCCGGCCTGGCCGGGACCGGACTCGCGGCCTTCTCCGGGGCCCTCCTCGGCGTGTACGCGAAGACCCCGTCGATGCACGAGGACGGCAGCCTGCGGCCCACGCCGGAGGGTCTGGCGGTGGCCAAGGACTCATGGATGGCCGCCATCGCCGCGTCCCTCATCGTGGACGAGCTTTCCGTGCGCCTCACCCGACGGGTGCGAAGGACGCGCCGCAAGGCCGAGGGCGTGCGCCGCGACGTCGCCACCAGCGGTGCGAGAGCGGCCGGCACCGTCGCCGGAGCGCGGAAGGCCACCTCGGCCTCGGCGTGGGGCGCGAGGAAGATGGCAAGCGGCGCGAGAAGGGCGACCGTTGCCGGCGCGTCCGCTGCCCGCACGACGGCACCCGTCCGGCGACGAATGGCGCGCCACTGACATCCGGCCCGGGCTGAGCTGCACCCCTGACCGGCGCACGAGGATTGACGACGGACTCCCGGTGTCCTACGACAGGGACCCGCAGGACTCGCCCCCCAGGAGGTAACCATGGTCAAGCTCCATCTCGGAGACCTGGCGATCACAAGCCCTTCGTTCGCGCCCGGCGGCCCGATCCCTGCCGAACATACGGGCGACGGACCCGATGTCTCACCCGAGCTCGCCTGGCGCGCCGTACCGAACGGCACGCGCCAGTTCGCACTGGTGTGCCACGATCCGGATGCCCCCCTCACCTACGGCTTCACCCACTGGGTCGTCTACGGGATCCCGCCCGACGTGACCGGGATCCCTCAAGGGGGCGGCGGCGCCTTCACCGAGGGGCAGAATGACTTCGGCCAGCAGGGCTACCTGGGCCCAGCCCCGCCACCGGGTCACGGCACGCACTACTACTACTTCCACCTCTACGCCATCGACACCACGATCGACGCCCCACCCGGCCTGACCCGCGACGAGCTGCTCGAGCGCATCGACGACCACATCATCGAGCAGGCCCGCCTGGTCGGCACCTACCAGCACTAGCTGGCCAGGGTCTGCCCGACCATTTCGACCGTCGGCGGTCAGGAGGGGTCGGGGGCCTCTCGTGGCAACGGTAGGGACAGCGTCCTCCGCCGGCCATCAGCGCGTCGGGATATCCACCACCATCCAGCCGCGACACCTGCAGCCCATACAGCCCCGGCGATCAGGGCTATGTGCTGACCGCCCACGTAGAACAACAGCGCGAACACGAGAAGGATGTAGGCCAGCACGCCGAAGTTCGTCCACGGCGACCCCGGCATCCGGTACGACTGCCGAGGGAGGCGACCGGCGTGAACCTGGCTGCGGTAACGCAGGTGAGCGATGGTGATCATCGCCCACACCCAGAGAACGGCGACCGTGGCGACGCTCGTGATGTACTGGAAGGCCTTCTCCGGCACCAGGATGTTGACGACGACTCCCACCAACAGCGCGGCGCCCGAGGCGAACAGCGCCCGTGCGGGAACGCGCGTACGACTCAGGCGACGGAACAGCCGTGGGGCCTGACCGTCACCAGCGAGCGTGTGCAGCATGCGGGCGCTGGCGAAGATGCCGCTGTTCGACGACGAGAGGGCTGACGTCAGGACGACGGCGTTCAGCAGGCCCGCCGCAGCCGGGATCCCGATGTCGCGCCAGGCCACGACGAACGGGCTCGTCCTGGCCGACACGTTTGCCCACGGGATCAACATCATGATCACCGCGATCGAGGCCACGTAGAAGATCAGGATCCGCCATGCCACACGATTGATCGCCTTGGGAAGCTCCCGGTGCGGATCACGCGCCTCGCCGGCAGTGACACCGATCATCTCGACCCCGAGAAAGGCGTAGGTCACGATCTGCAGGGCAAGGAGTGGCCCCAGGATCCCCTTCGGGGAGAAGCCACCCTGCGACCAGAGATTGGAGACGGATGCCTGATGACCGAGGTGGCCCAGGCCGAAGGCGACCACCGCGAGACCCGTCACGACGAAGCTGAGAATGGCCACGATCTTGACCAAGGCGAACCAGAACTCCACCTCCCCGAAGAGCCGGACAGAGACCAGGTTGACTGCGACCAGCACGAAGACGGCAAGGAGACCCGGCAGCCACTGGGGGACGCTCGGGAAGAAGTAGCGAACGTAGATGCCGATGGCGGTGAGCTCCGCCATGACGGTCGTGATCCACATCAGCCAGTAGGTCCACGCCGTGACGAAGCCGGCCCAGGGCCCCACCATCGCACCGGCGTAGCTGGCGAAGCTCCCGGCCACGGGACGGTCCATCGCCATCTCCCCCAGGGCCCGCAGCATGAAGAACACGACAGCGCCAGCCAGGATGTAGCAGACGGTGACGGCGGGACCGGCGCTGCGAATGGCGCTGGCCGACCCGAGGAACAGCCCCACACCGATGGCGCCGCCGATCGCCATCAGCTGGATCTGCCGGCTCGACAGGCCCCGAGCGAGCTCGCCTGATTGCTCGTGGGCCGTCTCGGTCGCCTCGCCCTTCCCCGCGGCGTCTGGTCCCTCGGCCGCGGACGCCCCTGGGTCGTTACTGGTGGTCAACGGCCTCTGACTCCCGACCCGGCCGCCCCAATCGCGGTCTCCCCCCTACTCCGACCCGTCGTCAAACGGTACCGCACGATGGTTGCGTCCGCCGGCCAGCGATTGGGTCGCCTCTCGATAGAGCCGGGGGATCCGAGGACCGATGCCGGTCAGCACCTCATAGCTGATCGTGCCCAGCCGCCCCGCCCATTCCTGCGCCGTCACCTCCTCGGAGCCCTGGCTGCCGATGAGAACCACCTCGTCGCCGGGAGCCACCCCCGCATCGGGACCACAGTCGATCACGATGTGGTCCATGGTCACCCGGCCGGCCAGCTGGCGCCGTCGTCCGCCGACGAGGACTTCGCCGCCGGTGTCGAAGAGTCGTCGCGGCACCCCGTCGGCGTAGCCCAGCGGGGCGGTCGCCACGACGGATCGTTCCGGCAGGGGACGGCGCCGACCGTAGGAGGGTCGCTCCCCTGCCTCGAGTGTCCGGACCATCGACACCCGAGCTCGAAGGGAGAGCACGGGACGAAGCTGGAGCCCGGCCTGGGCCAGCACCGGACCGAGGGCCGGTGCAGGGAGCCAGCCGTAGACGGCGATGCCGCAGCGCACCATGGTGTATCGCGAGCGCGGGTGGGCGATGTTCCCGGCGGAATTGGCAGTGTGGACGAGCGGGGGGACCACGCCCGCCTCCTCGAGCCGGCCCCGGACCGCCTCGAACCGTGTGAGCTGCTCGGCGGTGTAGGGGTCGTCGGGCTCGTCGGCGACGGCGAAGTGGGTCCACAGGCCTTCCAGCTGGAGTCCCGGCGCTTGGTGCACGGCGAGCGCCAGTGCTTCTGCATCATCGGGGTCGGCGCCCAGCCGGTGCATGCCGGTATCCACCTTCACGTGGACCGGTACGTCCGGGCGGGCCATCGACGAGTTGATTCGTAAGACCGCCTCGAGGCCCGTCTCGGTGTAGATGGTCGGGGTGAGGTCGTGCGCCACCGCTTCCCGCACTGCATCCCGGCCGAGCTCGGGGAGAAGCAGCACCGGCGCGTCGATGCCTGCCCGTCGGAGCTCGATCCCCTCCTCCACCATGACGGCGGCCAGCCGGCGGGCCCCACCCGCCAGCGCGGCCCGACCGATGGCCACGGCGCCGTGGCCGTAAGCGTTGGCCTTGACGACTGCACAGAGCTCGGCGGGCGCCGCCAGCTGGCACAGCACCGACACGTTGTGACGAAGGGCGTCGAGGTCGACGTCGGCCCATGACTCGCGGAGGCGCCCCTCAGGCACGGCGCGGCACTCCTGGAAGCGAGCCTCGTCCGGCCACCCTGCCGCCGAGGAGTGGTGTCCCCTCACCCATCAACTGAAGAGTTTGCACCCTTCCCTCAGGCCACGCTTCGCCTCGTTCTTCTCGTGCCTGACTACGCCGAGGGCTCGATCACCAGGGACAGCCTCCCGACAGGAGCCAAGACCG
This sequence comes from Acidimicrobiales bacterium, assembly GCA_051984395.1. GTDB lineage: Bacteria > Actinomycetota > Acidimicrobiia > Acidimicrobiales > AC-9 > AC-9. Next base: position 18,243 of record JBPYEZ010000131.1, read on the forward strand.
CTCCCAACACCCATGAGGATTCCACGAGCCCGATATCCGGCAGGATGTCCTTTCGTGGCACGGCGCTTTCGACCCTGCTCAAATTGTCACCGTGGACCGGGCGCCGGAGACCCATTACGCAAAGGCCGACGACGGCGTTCACATTGCGTATCAGGTCTTCGGGCGCGGACCCTTCGATCTCGTCGTGATCCCCGGCTTCATCTCACATCTCGAGCTGGCGTGGGAGGACGATGCCGTCGCCCGGGCCCTTCGCCGGCTCGGGTCGTTCTCCAGGGTGATCATGTTCGACAAGCGCGGCACCGGCATGTCCGACCGAACCGAGCGACTGCCCGACATCGACCGCCGCATGCTCGACATCGAGGCGGTCATGCAGGCGGCCGGCTCCGAGCGGGCTGCCCTTCTGGCTGTGTCAGAAGGCGGGCCGATGGCCCTCATCTTCGCCGCCGCCCATCCCGAGCGGACACGGGCGGTGATCCTGTTGAACGCCTACGCACGCATGACGGCGAGTCCCGACTACCCGATCGGCGTGCCCACCGAGCTCGTCTACCAGTTCGCACAGTATCTCGAGCCTCGTTGGGGAACCGGGGTGGGGCTCGGCGCGTGGGCTCCGAGCGTCGCCCACGACTCGGCCGCCCGGCAGGCCTTCGCCCGCATGCAGCGCCTGGCCGCGAGCCCGGGAGCGGCCGTGGCCCTGATGAGCTCGTACCTGGACATCGACGTGCGACCGGCACTGCCCCTGGTGAACGCACCCACCCTCGTGATGCACCGGACCGACGACCGCATGGTCGCCCTGGGGCACGGTCGATACCTGGCCGAGCACATTGAGGGCGCGCGGCTCGTCGAGCTCCCGGGCACCGATCATTTCTGGTGGACGCAGGACACGGACCGGATCCTCGACGAAACGGAGGAGTTCCTCACCGGAGCCCGATCGGTGCCCGAACCGGACCGGGTGCTGGCGAGCGTGCTGTTCACCGACATCGTCGACTCGACCCGTCGGGCCGCCGAGGTCGGGGACAGGGCGTGGGGGCTTCTGCTCAATCGGCACGACGCCGTGACCGAACGTCAGGTCGAACGTTATGGCGGCCGGCTCGTCAAGACGACCGGCGACGGCGTGCTGGCAGTATTCGATGGTCCCGCACGGTCCGTTCGGTGCGCCCGCGCCATCAGCGACGACGTGGAGACCCTGGGCGTGGAGATACGAGCAGGCGTGCACACCGGTGAAGTGGAGTTGCGTGGAGACGACATAGCCGGCCTCGGGGTCAATATCGCCTCACGGATCGAGGCGCTGGCCGAGCCCGGCGAGGTCCTCGTGTCCAGGACCGTGACCGACCTGGTGGCGGGCTCGGGGCTCGACTTCGCTGATCGGGGAGAACACGACCTGAAGGGTGTGCCGGGACGCTGGCAGCTCTTCGCCGCGACGCCCTGATCTCGGTCGTCCCCGCGCATCCTCGCCGCTCGAGCCCGGCGGCCATCTGTGGGGTCATCTGGAGCCAGCCAACCGGAGGCTCGACCGGGCGCTGACCCGCTCCGTAACGGCCGTAAGGGATGGGCCGCACGGGCCCCGAGCAGGTGCTCCGCCCCGGAGGTGGAACTTCTAGTCGTGCTGAGAGTGGCCGTCAGCGGGATCCATACCCTTGGATCTTCGAGCCTCGATTGATGCAGAGCAGGACCGGGATCGACTCCTGGGAGCGGATCAGCTCCAATCGCTTGGACCTGGCGGAGCGGCTGCAGACGCTCTCCAACGCTGACGCGAACAGTCCTTCCTGGTGCAAGGGCTGGCGGGTCCGAGACGTCCTCGGCCATCTCGTCCATCTCGCCGAATCCACCCACACTTCGATGCTCCGCGACGGGTTGCGACTTGGCACGCCGAACCGCACCCTGGACAAGGTGGCGCGGCGTCTCGGGGAGCGCCCGGTGCCGGAGCTGTGCGACCGTCTCCGCCGAGCCGCCGACGGGCGCTTTCGACTGCCGGGCGCGCCGGTCGCGGTCGCGCTCGGCGAGGTCGTGGTGCACGCGAACGACGCCCTCCGCCCGATCGGCTCCGGTTTCGATCCTGACCCGGACGACCTCCGTACCGTACTCGACGCATACAGCCGACTCGCCTGGCTCGCATCCCGGACAACGGCACCCATGCTTGGTAGCCGAGGAACATTTCACCGCACGCGGCGTGTGCGGCTGGTTGCAACCGACCTCGACTGGTCGGTGGGTCATGGCGCAGAGATCCACGGAAGAGCCATCGACCTTGCACTGCTCCTCGCCAACCGCCCGAGTGTGCTTCCGAACCTGCTCGGGGAAGGCAAGGAGCTCCTCACTCGAGGTCGGTCTCCAGCTCGCTCAGACGCCTAACAGCGGTACGTCACCGTCGAGGAGATACTTCCGGCCGGGGCGCCAGCCGCAAACGTGCCAACAGCAAGGCCCTGATCGAGAGCGGAACCACCGGAGGCCACGACCGTCGAGGGAAGGGGTGGATTGTTGAGCCGGTTGGAGGAGTTGGAGATCGTGGAAAGGGTTCCCCTGACAAACGCGCTATAGGCGGTCGAGCTACCCCCCAACTGGAAGAGCTGCAAGGGTTGACCATTGGCCTCCGCTGACACGAGCCCGTCCTGCGTGTTGACGGAGAAGTTGATAAGCGATACCGACCTCCCCCCCGGCCCCGAGAGTTGGACGCCACCCTTGGTGTTGATGCTTCCGACGAACGAGCCGTTGTTGAAGCTGCCGCCAGAAATCGGCAGCTGGAGGCCACCGTTCGAGGAGGTCGTCGCGGGCGAGATGGGCGTCGTAGTGACGCCTGCTGCCTGGAGTACGTTCGCCGGCGGGACGTAAGTAATGGTTCCGCTTTTCAGGGTGATCTTGCTATTGGGACCGCAGCTCATCGAGCTGCTACCACTGCTTCCGCATGCAACAAGGGCCAGCGGAATTACGAGCCCCGACAACAGCAGTATCAACGCACGATGGATGGACCCCACACGCCCCCCCTTTGAGTTGCCAAGCGATGTTATCGCTGCAAGTCAGCGTCGGGAGCCGGGCCGACTCGACGGGGCGGCGCGATCCCCGCTACGCGGCCCGCAGCAAGGCCATCACGGTATCGACCCCTGGCTGTGCCTCTCTGACCGTGCTGGGCAGGCGACGCAGCAGCTTCGGGGCGAGGATACGCCCAAAGGCCTGCATCTCGGCAAGCGCCGCTTCGAAGACGAGACCCTCCCATCCCGGGTAGAGCAGGTGAGACATCGCTCGGGTCACGACGGATCTGAGATCCCCCGCCCGGCCCAGCAAGGACGGGTCGAAGAGGAGGCCGTCGTCATGGATGAACGGAACGGCCAGGCCGGCCACTCCCGCCTCCATTGTCGGGAGGGTATACACCCGGATTGGCCTCTCGTTGCGCTGACCGAGGTCGCAGGCAAGGTCAACTAGCTCCGGCGGGAAGCCCGCCACCCGCAGCTCGGTCCAACTCCGCTCCAGGAGAGCGTCCCACCCCAGCTTCGCGACGGTCGGCTCGTCGATGAGCAGTGCCATCGGTCAACCCCCAGTGGTCTGTGTTCGTGCTGCTGTATA
>JBPYEZ010000132.1:0-6796 GCA_051984395.1 Acidimicrobiales bacterium
CGTGACCGGCTCGGCCACGGGGGTGCGGGCTCTCAGCTCGATCTCGACGGCGCCGATGGCGACCACGCCGCCTGGGTGCAGGGTCGTCTCTTCCGATATGCGCCGACCGTCCACCTTGGTGCCGTTGGTGCTGCCGAGGTCGGTCACCACGAGGTCGTCTCCAACCGGTGCCAGCCGCACGTGGCGCCGGGACACCCCTGGATCGGAGACGAGCACACCGTCGCACTCCCGGCCGACGTCCACCGGGCGATCGATGTCGATCACCCTGGCGGGGCGGGCGGGCTCCCTGATCTCGACCACGTGCTCAGCCATCGGGCCCTCCTCCCCGTGACCCGGTTGGACCGAGCGTCTGGGGGTTTCCCTCGGTCACGCCGTGGCTTACGATCGAAAGGTGGGCGGGGGAGGGGAAGGAGACGGGCTGGCGGGCGCGGGGGACGCCGAGCTGGTCGAGCTGGTGCGGGCGGGACATCCCGGCGCGTTCGGAGCTCTCTACCGCGCCCACGCCCCCGCCGTGTACCGCGTGGCGAGGGAGCGGGTTCCCGTTGTGGAAGCGGCCACCGACGTGGTGCAGGAGACCTTCGCCCGGGCGCTGGCGAGCCTGGACAAGCTCAGGGAACCAGACCGGTTCCGACCATGGGTCCTCTCCATCGCCCGTCACGCGGCGATCGACGACCGGCGCATCCAGTCGCGGTTCACGCCGCTGGGCGACGAGAGCACCGGGGCCCTGCCGAGCGACGATCGCAGCCCCGAGGAGATGGCCGAGCTGGCCGAGCTGGCCGAGCTCCTCGAGGTGTGCGTGGGCGATCTCTCGCCTCGCGACGCCACCGCCGTGTACCTCGTCACCCACCTCGGCTTGGCGCCCGCAGAGGTCGGAGCGGCGCTCGGTCTCAGCCCCGGCGCGGCCAAGGTCGTCGTCCATCGGGCCCGGCAGCGGCTGCGTGACGCGCTCGCCCTGCGGCTCATGGTGCGCCACCGGGGCGCGTCCTGTGACCAGTTCAGCGAGCTCCACGACGGCGGTCACGTCGTGCAGGCCGCCCGGCACCTCCGCGAGTGCCCGATCTGCGACCGGGCGGTGACCACGGAGGTCCATCTCTACGACGCCGGTCGTACCGTCTCGACCACACCGGCCCCGGCGATCCCGATCAGGGATCGATCCCACTGATCCGGATACCCTTCTCCCGAACTGTCCTGGCGAGCTGCTCGGGGATCCTCGCCGGCGCCCAGTCCATCAAGGAGAAGCCTTCGACCTCGGTGCTGGCGTCCTCGTACGCCGCCGCGATCCCCGGTGCCAGCAGGGCGCCGAAGAGCGCCCGCTCCTGGTCGTCGAGCTGGTCGCCGACGAACCATCGGATCTTCTCGATCAGACGAGCGGATGCGTCCGATCCGGCGGCGACATCGTCCACGCTTACCTGACGCAGGAAAGCCAGCCTGGTTACGAACCGCCGGCGTTGAAGGTGCGGAAGTTGGTGAACCGGATCTCGGTCTGAGGACTGGTCGTGTCCCGGTAGACCGTCAAGGCGGTGTGCCACGAGATGGGTGCACCCCCGTGAGTGTCGGTGGCGCTGCCCACGATCACCCCGTTGACGGTCATGACGAGGCGGGTGGCGCCGTTGGCGACCTCGGTGCATTGTCCGGTGATGGTGTTGGGCGTGGACCCGGTGTGAATGGCCGAGCTCCTGCCCTGGGTCACCACCGGTTGACCGGAGACGCCGAGCTTGAAGATCACCCACGTCTGGTCGCCGTTGGCCTGGAAGGTGTAGCGCAGGCCGTTGCGGCTGCCCTGGTCACAGCGAACGCCTGCCCCGTCGGACGGGCCGCCGCTGAGGGTCGTGGCGTCGACCATCGACGCCATGGACGGCAGCAGGGTCGTGAACGGCGACGACACCGAGAAGGTGTTCAGAGGGTTGTCGGGCTTGAGGGCGGTGACCTGGTAGCCGCCGTTGACGTAGGAGGCCGAGCCGTTGTCGTCCTGACCGTTGTCGGGCACCCAGCCCGACTGCGGACTGCTGAAGTCGTCCGAGAACACCAGCTGGCCCGGAGAAGACGCGACCGAGGAACTGGTGGTGCCGCCCGTGCTGCCTTTGCCACCTCCCGATCCGAGCTGGGTCGCGACCACCGCGACCACGACGGCGACCAGGACCACGGCGACGGCCCCGAGCACGAGGATCCGCCGCCGGGACCGACGCGGTGGCGTCCCGACCGCCATCGGCTGTGGCTCGGGCGCGGGGGGTGCCGTCTCGGGCGCTGTCGGCCGGTCGCCGGCTGCGGTCGGCGGCGCGTCAGCGGTGGTGGGCCTCGAGTCGGGGGAGGTCTGATGCAGATCGGAGAGCCGCTCCGCCAGGATGTCCTGCACGCCGACGAGATCGTCAGGCGTGGTCGCGTCGAGGGCAGGGCGCGGCGCGCCCGACCGTGTTGAGCGTGAGCGAGGGGGTCCGGTCGCCGGTGGCGGGGCGTGCGAGATGGTGGTGTCGCCCGCCCCGACGGCGGCCTCGGGCTCCGGGGTCGACGGCGCCGCGGAGGTGGTGGTGTCGCCCGCGCCGACGGGGACCTCCGGCTCCGGGGTCGACGGGGCCGCGGAGGTGGTCCGGGCGGGGGCGGCGCCGGGATCGGTCGTCGGCTCCCAGAGCTTGGCGCCTCCCGACAAGCGGGCGGCGATCTCGCCCGATGCCATCACGCTCAGACCGGCGCGGCGTATCCATTCCGAGCCCCACCCGCTCGATGCCGCTTCGGCGACCATCGCTCCGAACTCCTCGGCCGTCCCGTAGCGTTCGGCCGGGTCGGTCGCCAGGGCCTTCATGGTGATCTCGGCGATCGGGCTCGGGACCGAAGGTGCCACGTCGAGCAGCGGCGTCGGAGGCTCGTGCACGTGGCGGTACAGCAGGGCGATGGCGTTGCCGTTGTCGGCGAACGGGAGCTGGCCCGACAGCAGCTCGTAGAGAAGCGTCCCGACCGCATAGACGTCCGTCGCCGGGGAGAGCTCCCTGGCCAGGGCCTGCTCCGGTGCGATGTACGCGGGGGTCCCGAGCACCTCGCCGGTCCTGGTGGCGAACGTCTCGACACCGCCGAGCATCTTGGCGATGCCGAAGTCGGTGACCTTCAGCGCTCCCGACGAGCTGAAGAGAAGGTTCTCCGGCTTGATGTCGCGATGAAGGATCCCCTTGCCGTGGGCGTAGTGCAGGGCGCTGCACGTCGCCAGGACGATGCTGCAGGCCGTCTCCGGTGACACGCCCTCGGTCGTCACCCGGTCCCACACCGTTCCGCCGGGGAGCAGCTCCATCACCAGCACACAGAGCTGGTCCTCCTCCACGTAGTCGAAGATGGGGACGATGTGGGGATGGTCGAGCGACGCCAGCACCCGGGCCTCGCTGGCGAACCGGTGCTGGACCCCTGGATCGGCGGCGAACGCCTGGGGTAGCTCCTTGATGGCGACCTTGCGCCCCAGCCGCCGGTGCTCGCCCTTGATGACGACACCCCACGCGCCCCGGCCGACCTCTTCGCCGATGAGGTAGTTGGGCAGGGCCTGGGCGATATGGTCATGGCCGCGCGCCACCAGAGAAGCGTAGGTGTTAGGCGGGTTCGCTGCAGGGGTACTTCTTTTCGGATCGGCCGTTGTCCGGCGGGCCGGCTCGCTCTAGGATCGGTAGCGAGAGGGGAGCTCGCCCGATTGTGATTTGGCGGGATCGGGGGGGTTGCAGTGAGAGAGTTGGGCGGAAGGGGGATAGGTACTTCGCCCCCTTTTGCCGCGTCCGCAGCGGAGCCGGGATGAGCTCGGCGGGAGTCCTCTAACCTCCCGCTCCATGGCAACCCTGCGCGGTGAGAAGATCCTCTTCGCCGGCCCCACGGGCCAGGTCGGAAAGCCCCTCGCCTTGGCGCTCGCCGCCGACAACGAGGTGTGGGGCCTGGCCCGCTTCAAGGACCATTCGGCGCGGGCGGAGATCGAGTCGCGAGGCGTGAGGTGCGTGGCGCACAACCTGGCCACCGACGACTTCAGCGCCCTGCCCGACGATTTCACCTACGTGCTCAACTTCAGCGTGGTCAAGAGCGGGCGGTGGGACCGTGACCTGGCGGCCAACGCCGAAGCGGTCGGTCTGCTGATGCAGCACTGTCGGCGGGCCAAGGCCTTCCTGCACTGCTCGTCGACTGCCGTGTACCAGGCCGACGACCATCGTCGGCTCACCGAGTCCGACCCGCTCGGCGACAACCACCGGGTGCTCATGCCCACCTACAGCATCACCAAGATCGCGGCCGAGGCGGTGGCCCGCTCGGGCGCTCGGCAGTGGGGACTGCCGACCACCATTGCCCGCCTGAACGTCCCCTACGGTGACAACGGCGGGTGGCCCCTGTTCCATCTCGAGATGATCCTGGCCGGCCAGCCCATCGCCGTCCACGTCAACGCCCCGAGCATCTTCAACCCCATTCACGAGGCGGACATGCTCGCCATGGTGCCGCGCCTGCTCGACGTGGCCGCCGTGCCGGCCACGATCGTCAACTGGGCGGGGAAGGAAGCGGTGAGCATCGAGGAATGGTCGACGTACCTCGGCCACCTCGTCGGCCGGGAGGCCCGGTTCGAGCACACCGAGCACGCACTCGAGAGCGTCACGACCGACAACACCCGCCTGCACGAACTGGTCGGCGAGACCGAGGTCGACTGGCGCGAAGGCATGCGGCGCATGGTCGCCGCCCACCACCCGGAGCTGACGCTCGCCGGCGCCGAGTGAGGGTCGCCCGGGCCTCATCCCCGGAGTGACCGGGTCGCGGGGCCGGGAATAGGCTGGCGGCGTGCGTCGCACCTGGCTCTCGTCTCGGGCCGTTCTCCTGCACCTCACGATGATCCTGCTGGTGTCGGCGATGGCCGGTCTGACCTGGTGGCAGGCGACCCGCGCTCTGTCGGGCAACACCTTGAGCTACGTCTACTCCTTCGAGTGGCCGCTCCTGGCCGGCGTCGTGGTCTACATGTGGTGGGACCTGCTCCACGAGCGGCCCGATCATGGTGGCCGCCGGCGGCCGGAGCGGGCGGGTGCCGAGCGCACGAACGGCCTCCCCCGGACGAACGGTGCCGTCGCCGGCACGAACGGCGACGTCACCGGCACGAACGGCGACGTCGCACCCGAGGTGGGCCCGGTCGCGGCGAGGTACAGGGATGACGAGGACGAGGAGCTCGCCGCCTACAACCGGTACCTGGCGGAGCTCAACGCCAGCGGCCGGCGCAAGACCTGGCGGCATCCCACGTGAGCGGCGCGCTCCTCCGGTACCGCATCATGGCCTACGTCGTCGGGGTGGGTCTGCTGATCCTCGTGCTCGTCGGCGTACCCCTCAAGTACGCCGCCGGCTCACCCGGTGTGGTCGCCGTGGTGGGCCCGATCCACGGCGCCCTCTACATCGTCTACCTGGCCGCTGCCTACGACCTGGCCCGCCGGGGCCGATGGACGCTCGGGCAGATGGCCGAGGTGGTCGGCGCCGGCTTCGTGCCCTTCCTTGCCTTCGTGGTGGAGCGCCAGGTCACCCGCCGGGTCGAGCGGGAGCTGCGCTAGGCGCTCTGGCCGGCCTGGGCGCGCAGGACCGCCAGGGCTTCGTCGGCGTGCTTGTCCATGTTGAGCTCGCTGCCTATGCGAGCCAGGAGCCGACGATCGGTGCCGACGACGAAGGTGGCGCGGCGATTGAACAGCGGGCCCGGCCGCTTCACACCGAACGTCCTGGCGACCCGGCGGTCGGGATCCGACAGCAGCGGGAAGTCGAAGTCGTGCTTGGCCGTGAACTGCTGCTGGCGCTCGACGGAGTCGGCGCTGATGCCCAGCCGGCGGGCGCCGAGGGCGCCGAATTCGGATCCGAGGTCGCGGAAGTGGCAGCTCTCCGCCGTGCATCCCGGCGTCATGGCCTTGGGGTAGAAGTACAGCACCACCGGGCCCTGACCCAACTGGTCGTAGAGGCTGACGGTCCTGCCGTCGTCGGCCACGAGCTCGAAGTCGGGTACCTCGTCTCCAATGCGCACGGCCCTGCACTATAGGCGCAGCCCCCCGACCGCCCACCGTCGCTCGACAGCCTCCGGCGCCGTGGCCTAGACCGACCCCATGTCCGCGTCGACCGCGCTGGCGATCTTCGCTGCCGGGCTGGCCGCCGGGACCATCAACACCATCGTCGGCTCGGGCACGCTCATCACCTTTCCGACCCTGCTCGCCGTCGGCTACCCGGTGGTCACCGCCAACGTCAGCAACACCGTCGGTCTGGTGCCCGGCGTGGTGAGCGGGAGCCTCGGCTACCGTCGGGAGCTGGCGGGCCAGCGCCGGCGCCTGGCGGTTCTGGGCGTCCCCGCGGTCGCCGGGGGCATCACCGGGGCCGCGCTCCTGCTCGTGCTTCCGAGCTCGGTGTTCCGCCGCATCGTGCCGGCGCTCATCCTCGTGGCCTGCGGCCTTGTCCTCGCCCAGCCCGCGCTCAGCCGCCGTCTGGCGGCACGGAGGGAGGGCGACGAGCATCACGGCGGAGCCGGCTTGCTCGTCACCATCTTCGCCACGGGCGTGTACGGCGGTTACTTCGGTGCGGCCCAGGGCGTCATTCTGATCGCCCTCCTCGCCATCTTTCTCTCCGACGACCTCCAGCGGTTGAACGCGGCGAAGAACGTGCTGGCGCTCCTGGTGAACGGGGTGGCGGCGATCATCTTCATCGCCGTCGCCCACGTGGCGTGGGGAGCGGCGGGCGTCCTCGCCGCCGGCTCGATCATCGGCGGCCAGCTCGGGGCCAAGGTGGGTCGCCGCCTCTCGCCCACCTTGCTGCGAACGGTGATCGTGGTCGTCGGCGTCGC
>JBPYEZ010000133.1:0-3677 GCA_051984395.1 Acidimicrobiales bacterium
ATGACCCGGACGGCGCCGCTCCTCGTCAACCAGGGCCGGTCGGTGCGCATCGCGCTCCACCCCGACGACGCCGGGCGGCCCCGTCTCCGTACCGCGGCGCTGGCCGCCATCGACGCTGCCGTGAACGCGGGCGCGTCGCCCATGACGTACCTCGACGTGGTCGGCCGGCCCGGCACGGGCGCCGAGGTCGCATGACGCTGATCGTCCAGCTCGCCAACTTCTACGGCCCCGAGTCAGGCGGCCTGCGTACCGTGCTCGAGGAGCTCGGTCGGGGTTACCAGCGCGCCGGCTTCGAACGGTTCTCGATCGTTCCGGGAGCGCACGACTCCGAGGAGTCGCTCCACTCCGGCACCAGGATGGCGCTGGCGGCTCCGCTGCTCCCGGGCGGCGGTGGCTACCGGGTCCTGACCTCCCGAGCGCGGGTTGAAGCAGCCCTCGACCGCATCGGGCCCCACCGCCTCGAGGTGTCGGACAAGCTGTCACTCGTCTGGGTGAGCCGCTGGGCGTCCGCCCGGGGTGTGCCGTGCATCCTGCTCTCGCACGAGCGGCTCGACGCCATCCTCGCGGCCCGGGTGCCGCGGTGGTTCCCGCTCCCTCGGGCTGCGGACTGGTGGAACCGACGCCTCGTGGCGCGCTTCGACCGTGTCGTGTGCACGTCGGCCTTCGGTGCCGCCGAGTTCGAGCGAATCGGCGCCCGCAACCTGACGCGCGTCCCGCTCGGCGTCGACCTCGAGGTGTTCCAACCCCGGTCTGCGGAGCCGGCGGGGTGCACAGAGCTGGTGATGGTGGGTCGGCTGTCCAAGGAGAAGCGGCCCGACCTGGCCATCGACACGCTGCGCGCGCTCCGTCAGCGGGGCCTCGATGCCCGTCTGACCGTCGTCGGGGCCGGCCCGTGGGCGCCGCGACTCGCCGCCGCTGCGGAGGACCTTCCGGTGCGGTTCACCGGGCACCTCCACGACCGAGGCGCCGTGGCCGCCCTCCTCGCCGGCGCCGACGTGGCCCTGGCGCCGTGCCCGGTGGAGAGCTTCGGCCTTTCCGTGCTCGAGGCCATGGCGGCTGGCACCCCGGTCGTCGTGGGCGAGGGCGGCGCTTCGGTGGAGCTGATCGACGACAGCTGCGGCCGGGCCGCCGCGACCGACCCCGCGTCGATGGCAGACGCAGTGATCGAACTGCTCGAGGTCCCCGGCCGTCGAACCTCGGCCCGCATTCGGGCCGAGCGGTACCCCTGGTCGCGCACCGTCGAGGGGCTGCTCGCCGCTCACCGCCTCATGGACGCCCCGCTGGAGGCGATCCGATGAGAGCCCGCCCGCTCGGCAGCGACGATGACGATCCCGTGCGCGCCATCTTCCGCTCCACGCTGCTGCTCGGCGCCGAGCTGCCGTTCACCCTTCCTGACCTGGACCGGTACGAGTCGTTGTGCCTCGACTGGTACCTCGGTCCGGGTCGCGAAGACGCCGCCGTCGTCGAGGCCGATGACGGCAAGGTCGTCGGCTACACGCTGGTGTGCACCGACGCCGAGGCCCACAGCCGGTGGGTGCGCCGACGGGGGGCCTGGTTCGCCCTCGGCCTCCTGCGGGGTTTCGCGCTGGGCCGATACCGCGGCGACGCGGCCCTCTTCTACCGTTGCCGCCTGCGCGACGGGGTGGCGATGTGGCGCTCGGGTCCCGTCCCGCCGATGCCCGCACACGCCCATCTCAACCTGGAACAGGGGTGGCGGGACGGCGGGGCCCGTCGGCTGCTGACCGATCACATCGACGATCGCGTGCGTCGAGCAGGGCTCTGCGGTTGGTACGGGGAGATCAACGCCCTGGTCGGCCATCGGTCGCGGGCCATCGAGCGGATGGGTGGTCGCATCGCCCATCGGGCGCCGAACCACACCCTCACCACCTTCCTCGGCCGGCCAGTCGAGCGCCTCACCCTGACCAGGAGCCTCACGTCGGCGCCTCCGTCGCGACCTCCACCGGGACCGCGTCGCTCCCGTTCGCCGGAGACCGCCTTCGTCTTCCCCTCTGGGGGCAGCAGCGGTGCGGCCCAGGTGGGCATCCTCCACAGCCTGGTGGAAGCCGGCATCCGGCCCGACGTGGTGGTCGGCTCGTCGGTGGGTGCGCTGAACGCCGCCTTCTTCGCCATGGACCCGACGATCGCCCAGGTGGATCGGCTGGCCACCATCTGGCGGGGATTGAGCCGGGAGGACGTCTTCGGCCGCAACCGCTACGGGACGATCACCCGCGTCCTGCTCCGCCAGGACCACATCTACACGCCCATCGCGCTCCGCGCCCTGATCGCCCGTTTCTGCACCCTCACCGAGCTGGCCGACACGAAGGTTCCCGTGCACGTGGTGACCACCGACCTGGACAACGGCGTGGCCCGCTGGTGGGAGGCCGGCCCGGCCCTCGACATCCTCTACGCCAGCGCCTGCCTGCCGGGGCTGTTCCCGCCGGTCAGGCTCGGCGGCCATCGCCACGTCGACGGCGGTGTGCTGGAGCCGGCGCCCGTGCAGCGCGCCGTCGACCTCGACGCCAGCACCGTGTACGTCCTGGGCGAGATCATCGGTCCGGAGGACGAGCGACCGCGGCGGCTGACGGCCCTCGACGTCCTCATCCGCAGCTTCGCCATCAGCCGTTACGCCCGGCTACCCGAGCCGAGCGCCCTCGCCCGCGCCGGGCAACGCGTCGTCACCGTGCCCGGCGCCGACACGACCGACATCGAGATCACCGACTTCAGCCACACCAGCCGCATCATCGACGAGAGCCGGGTCGCCAGCTGGCGCTTCCTGCACGGCGGGGAGCCCCCGCTCGAGCCGGCCGTCCTCGAGGAGCCGTCGGCTCCGTTGCCGGAGGTCGATCAGGCCTCGAACGACAGCCGGAAGGAAGCCGTCCCGCTGGCTGGCGGTTCATAGCGAACCTCGTCGAGCTCTCCGGACTGGGCAACTCCGACGAACGCCGCGTCGGTCCCGACCCGTACGGTCAAGCCGGGAAGATGCCAGACGTGGCCATCCAGGCTGTCCGCCGCCGAGACGAGGAACGTCGTGGGCTGCGGACCCCTCCGGGCGTGCGGGGCACAGGTCGCTGCCAGCTCGCGCGGTCGGGCGCTGGCTTCGACGGGGCCCGGGTGGACGAGCCGGATCCACCGGGTGCGGCCGTCGAGGTCCCGCCAGTGCACGGTCGCCGGATGGTACTGCCCCCAACCGGGCCATCTCCGCCCGCCGCGCTCGGCACCGACCATCAGGTCCGAGGAGAGCCAGGCGGTGGCGATCCGCTCGGGGTCGGACGACACGACGCGCTCGAGGTGGCGCTCCCCCTCGAACCGGTTGAGGGCCATGGCGGCCTCGGCGGGGACACGGGCCTCGAGGGCCGCGATCACCGGCGCCAAGGCGAGATCGTGGGAGTGGGAGAACGGTCGGCTCAGCTCCGGCACCGGCGCCGGGACGTCGGGCTCGACGGCCTGGATCCACAGGCCGAGCGCGGCCACGTAGCGGCGCATGTCCATCCCATAGGCCCGCGTGTACGGCCCGGCGACGTTGCCCAGACCGGCGTGGTACCACGGGGCGAGATCGGCCCACAGCTCCGCTTCGAGGCGACCACCCCACGCTCGCAGGTGTGCGGACGGCGAGTGCGAACGCCACAGGGCGAGGGCGTAGAGGTCGATCCCGTAATAGGTGGGTGAGTTCCACTCGT
>JBPYEZ010000134.1:0-25902 GCA_051984395.1 Acidimicrobiales bacterium
GGGCGACACGCAGGCGGTTCTGGCCACCGACAAGGTCAGGTTCCAGGGCCAGGAGGTGGCGGCCGTCGTGGCCGAGGACCCCTACGTGGCCCACGACGCCCTCGAGTTGATCGAGGTCGACTACGAGCCCCTGCCACCGGTCGTGGACGCCCGCCAGGCCCTGGAGGAGTCGGCGCCGGTGATCCGCGACGACAAGGAGGGCCAGACCGACAACCGCGCCTACTCGTGGGAGGCAGGCGACCAGGCGGCGACCGACCGGGTCATGGCCGACGCCGACGTAGTGGTCGACCTGGACACGTACTACCCGCGCTGTCATCCATCACCGATGGAGACCTGCGGGATCGTCGCCGACGTCAACCCGGCCACCGGCAAGGCGACCCTGCACATGACCTCCCAGGCGCCACATGCCCATAGGACGCTGTTCGCCATGGTGGCGGGGCTGCCCGAGCAGAACATCCAGATCATCACCCCTGACATCGGGGGCGGCTTCGGCAACAAGGTGCCGATCTACCCGGGCTATGTCGTGGCCACCGCCGCGTCGCTCGTCATCGGGCGACCGGTGAAGTGGGTCGAGGACCGTTCCGAGAACCTCATCTCGACCGGGTTCGCGCGTGACTTCCACCTGCGGGGCGAGCTGGCCCTGTCCCGCGACGGGAAGATGGGGGCCCTGCGGGTGCAGCTGCTGTCGGACAACGGCGCCTTCTTCGCCGATGCCCAGCCCAGCAAGTGCAAGGCAGGGCTGTTCCACATCGTGACCGGCTCCTACGACATCCCCACCGCCCACGTGAGCGCCGAGGGCGCGTACACCAACAAGGCGCCGGGCGGGGTGGCCTACCGCTGCTCGTTCCGGGTGACCGAGGCGTCGTTCCTGATCGAGCGGCTGGTCCAGACGGCCGCCGTCGAGCTCGGCATCGACCCCGCCGAGCTCCGGATGCGCAACTTCGTCAAGCCCGAGCAGTTCCCCTACCACTCCGCCACCGGCTTCGTATACGACTCGGGGAACTACCCGGCCGCCCTTCAGCTGGCCCTCGACGAGGTCGGCTACGCCGAGCTGCGTCGGGAGCAGGAGGCGCTCCGCGCCCAGGGCAAGCTCATCGGCATCGGTATCGCCAGCTTCACCGAGGTGGTGGGGGCCGGCAACCACAAGGACTACGACATCGCCGGCATCAAGATGTTCGACTCGGCCGAGCTGCGGGTGCACCCGACGGGCAAGGCGATCCTGAAGATCGGCGTGCAGACCCAGGGCCAGGGGCACGAGACCACCTTCGCCCAGATCGTGGCCAGCGAGCTCGGGATCCCGCCCGAGGACGTCAGCGTCCAGTACGGCGACACCGACAACGTGCCCTACGGATTGGGGACCTATGCCTCACGGTCGACGCCCACCGCAGGCGCGGCGACAGCGGTGGTGTGCCGAAAACTGCAGGACAAGGCGCGCAAGCTCGCTGCCCACCTCCTGGAGGCGGCCGAAGAGGACATCGAGCTCGAGGAGGGGAGGTTCTCGGTCCGCGGCAGTCCCGACCGGGGGGTGACCATCCAGGACGTCGCGTTTGCGGCGTACACGAACATGCCCGACGACCTCGAAGCGGGTCTCGAAGGTGTCACCTACTACGACCCGCCGAACATGACCTTTCCGTTCGGGACCTACGTCGTCGTGGTGCAGGTCGACGAGGACACCGGCGAGTGGAAGGTCCGCCGGGTCGTCGCCGTGGACGACTGTGGCGTGCGCATCAACCCCATGATCGTCCAGGGCCAGATCCACGGTGGGCTGTGCGAGGGCTACGGCATCGCCGCCATGCAGCTCATCACCTTCGACGACGACGGCAACTGCATCGGGTCGAACTACATGGACTACCTGCTGCCCACGGCGTGGGAGACGCCGCGGTTCGAGACCTTCGACACGGTCACCCCGTCGCCCCACCATCCGCTCGGTGCGAAGGGTGTGGGGGAGTCGGCCACCGTCGGGTCACCGGCGGCCTACGTCAACGCCGTGATCGACGCCCTGGCCCACCGAGGTGTGCGCAACATCGACATGCCGGTGACATCGGCCAAGGTCTGGGACGCGCTCCAGGCCGCGGCGGGGGGCTCCTGAGGAGGCGGGCATGACCGACCGCGTCCTGTCGGAGGCGGTGGCGCTCCGTGCCCGCCGGGAGCCGCACGTGCTAGCCACCGTCGTCTGGTCGCAGCGGCCGGTGTCGGGCAAGCCCGGTGCCAAGGCTCTCGTGCTACCCGACGGCCGGGTGTCGGGTTGGGTGGGCGGCTCATGCGCGGAGCCGCTGGTCGTCAGGGAGGCCATGGACGCAATGGATGACGGGCGGCCTCGTCTCCTCCACCTGGGCCCCGAGGGCGACGACCAACCGAGCCGCACCGGCGTCGTGGTGCGGACGGTCTGCTGCGCCAGCGAGGGTGCGCTCGAGGTGTTCCTCGAGCCCATCCTGCCGCCGCCGCTGTTGGTGGTCGTGGGGCGGGCGCCGTTGGTGAGGGCCCTGGTGAGCATGGCGGGCGACGTCGGCTTCGACACAGCCGTCGTCGAGCGCGACCCGTGGTCGCTCGACGAGCCGGGGATCGCCGTCGAGGGCCTGGACGACCTGGGCAAGCTCGGCGTGGGCGCCAGCTCTTTTATTGTCGTCGCCACCATGGGCCGCTATGACGAGGACGCCCTGGAGGCCGCGCTGAGAACCGATGCCGCCTACGTCGGCCTCGTGGCCTCGCGGCGGCGTGGCGATGCCGTGCTGTCGGGACTGCGGGCCGCCGGTGTGCCGGAGGAGCGGCTGGCCCGCGTCCACTGCCCAGCGGGGCTGGATCTCGGCGGCGTCGCCCACGACGAGATCGCCGTGGCCATCCTGGCCGAGCTGGTGCAGGAGCGGGCCCGGCGTCTCGACTAGCCCGACCCGGTCGTCAGGCTGGATCGGGGTCGGTGGCCTGGAGCCCGGCGTAGGCGAGCGCCGCGGACTCGGTGAGAGGACCGGGGCAGCGGGGCAGGGCCCGGCCGTCGACGAGCCGGATGGCCTGCACGTTGCGGGTGGCCGAGGTGAGGAAGGCCTCCTCGGCGTCGGCGAGGGCTTCGATGGGCACGTCGCGTTCGGTCACGTCGAGCCCGCAGTGCTCGACGATCAGGGCTCTCGTCACGCCCGCCAGACAGCCGGCCGTCAGCGGCGGAGTCAGCAGGGCTCCTTCGAGGACAAGGAAGACGTTGGAGCCGCTGCCCTCGCAGAGGTTGCCCGCGGTGTTGGCGAAGATGGCCTCCGACGCGTGCCGCCGACGAGCCTCGGCCAGAGCCAGGACGTTCTCGGCGTAGGAGGTGGTCTTGACCCCCACCAGGGCGCCGCGCTCGTTGCGGGGCCAGGGGACGGTGATGACGTCGGTGCTCTGTGGTCGTCGGGGCGCGGGACCCAGCAGCACCGCGGCCGTCGGCCGACCGTCCCCCCGGTCGGAGCCGAGCGGCCCGCTCCCGCTCGTGTAGACCACCCGCACCACGGCGTCCGTGCCGCCTC
Organism: Acidimicrobiales bacterium; assembly: GCA_051984395.1. Taxonomy (GTDB): domain Bacteria; phylum Actinomycetota; class Acidimicrobiia; order Acidimicrobiales; family AC-9; genus AC-9. Next base: position 3,492 of record JBPYEZ010000134.1, read on the forward strand.
GTGCGGCGATCACCTCGTCGACGGCAGCTCGGAGAGCTCCGGTCTCGGGTGGGGGCAGGCCGAGGGCGACAGCCGAGCGCACCAGGCGGGCGAGGTGCCGGGTCACAGCCAGCGGGCGGCCGGCGCGCACGGCGATCGTCTCGAAGACGCCGTCGCCGGCGGTCAGCCCGTGGTCGAAGGCGCCGACCTGGGAGTCGTCGGTGTCGAGCAGCTTGCCGTTCACCCAGACCGTCATGACCCGGCGCGGCCGGCGCTCTGGTCGGTGGCCCAGACCTCGGCGAGAAACTCGGCCATCTCGCCGGTGAGCCGGTCCGGCCACAGCCGCAGCTCCAACGGCGAGCGGGCTCGCACCAGATGACCGTTGGGCAGCTCGCGCACGAGGTTGGTGGCGTCGTTCAACGGGTGGATGAGGTCGTTGCGATGGCCCAGCACCAGCGTGGGCACGGCGATGGTCCGTCGCTCGTCGACCGAGGGCGCGGTGGGGCCGACGAGGATGCCGTGGAGCACCGCCGCCATCTGCTCGGGGGGAAGTGACGCCGCGTTGAGCAAGCTGTTCAGCGGGCCGAAGGGCGTCCTCGGGAGAGTTCGTACCAGCCTGCTGAGGACGGCGGCCACGGGGGTGGCGTAGTGCAGCGCCAGCACGAGCGGCACGAACAGCACGGCCGCCGCCGGCACGGCCCACTCGAGCGCCGGCATCTCCAGGATCAGTCCGCGCACGCGCTCCGGCGCCAGCACGGCCGCCTGCAGGCTCACGTTGGCGCCGAGCGAGACACCCCCGAGCACCGCCTCGGCCGCGCCGAGCTCGTCGAGGAGGGCGAAGACCTGGCGGGCATAGAGGTCGATCCGGTAGAGGGACGCGTGCTCCGGTTTGTCGCTCCGCCCGTGGCCGAGCAGGTCGAGTAGCACGACTCTGTTCCCCTGCCGGGCCAGAGCCTGGGCGATCCCCCGGTTGACGTCGGCGTCGAGCAGCAGGCCGTGGAGGTAGACCAGCAGGCGGTCGCCCTCGCCGTGCACCTCGTAGGCGAGTTCTCTGCCTTCGAAGCGGAAGCTCCCGGTGTCGACGGACCGGTCGGCGCGCGGCGATGCCGAGCCCCGTAGCGGGACGACGGAGTGATCGACGGATCGGTCGGGGACGGGTGCCGTCATGTCTCCAGCCTACGGTGTCTGGGGTCAGCGGCAGCCGGAGGCTTGGACGGCGGCAGCCGTGGAGTAGCTGGTCGCCGGGAAGTAGGGTCCGAGATCCTCGGCCTCGTGGCCGTAGCGGGCGGCCTGCACGGAGTCGACGAACGACGGCGCGGGCAGCATGTTCCGCATGATGAGAAGCGTGTCCGGTGCAGGACCGGTCGGGAGCCAGTTGACGCCGCAGGCCGGGCGGGCATTGGGTGGACGGTCGGCGGCGGACGACACGACGACCGTGTAGTTCCCGGCGTGGTCGGTCACGACCTGGTCGTCGGTCAGGCACGCATAGAAGCGCTCGGTCGCCGCCTCGTTGGAGCACATCGACCAGTAGCGCAGCTGTCCGGTTCCCATGGTCGGCTGACCTTCATAGGTGCGCGGAAAGGTGGGGAGCCTGGCGTGGATCACCGCCACGGACCCCGCGCCCGGGCGCAGCAGCGTGAACACGTACTTGTTGTCGGGGTTGTCGAGGAACCCACCGCCTGGGGTGTGGGCCATCATCGGAGGTGTCGCCTGACCCGAGATGCTCGTGCCCGTGGCACCGTTGTCGCTGAGCTCGGCGAGCGACGTGAGGCCGTTGTAGAACTTGTGCCACGTGGGCGGGTTCGTGCCCGGGAGCGGCCGGGACGCCGGGTACGGAACGCTGGAGTCGGCCACGCTGGTGTTGACCCCGTTGGGCGGCACGGCCGGATAGCTGCAGCCGGGGAGGGTCGTGTGGGTCCCTCCCGGCAGGTTGACGGTCACCGACGGCAGGCCCACGGCGCCGGTGGGATCGAGACCCCGGTCGGGGCGGTAGACGCGGTAGACGACGTGAAACGCATCGCCGGTCCGGCTCCCGTCGGCGCTCGTCGTGTAGAGGGTGTTCGGGGCCGGCGATGCAGGTCGTCGGCCGAAGACGACCGTGGCGGTGTAGTTGCGTTGAGTGGCCCGTCGCGACGCGCCGGCGAGGAAGGGGTCGACGCTGCCCGCATCGGGGGCGATGGCCTGGTCGTTCAGACCGTCGGCAGACTGCAGCACCGGGTTGTAGCTGGTGAAGGACATGTAGCGGGCGTGGGGATATTGGCCCCGGATCGTGAGTGTCTCGCCGGGGACGGCGGGAAGCATGGCGCCCCAGTAGCTCGCGGCTTCGTCGGGGAACAGCGTGTTGGCCGCGGTGGGGTCGAGGTGGGTTGCCCAGGCGCAGCTGGAGGAGCTCGGCGTGCCGGCGGGCACGCCAGCCCCGGCCTCGGTGCCCGGCAGCAGCAGTCCCGAGGCGAGGACGGCACCCACCAGGGTCGCCGCCGCTCGACGTCCCAGCCTTCGCATCCTGGCCCAGGAGTTCGCCGCCCGGGGGGCGGGTTCCTCGCCCGAACCGGGTCTCCAGGAGGACGTCGCCGGTCAGTGGCTGACCTCGAGCCCCCTCCACAGCGTCGCCACCGCTGTGTCGGCCCATCGGGGTGGACGCGGTCTGCCCGACAGATGGCGGGCGATGAACGAGCCGATGAGCATCTCCATGACCAGGTCCAGGTCGGCGTCGGGCCGGATCATCCCGAGCTCCTGGGCCCGCTGCAGCAGCTCTCGGCTCCGTTGCTGGCCAGGACGGATGATGCGCTGACGGTGCAGCTCGAGGAACTCGGAGTCGCCCCGGTCCCCCAACAGCGACCCGAACACGTCGACGCCCACCTCCTCGACGGCGCGCTCGAACTCGTCCAGCATGAGCACGAGGTCGCGTTGTGGGTCGTCCGACGGTCCCACCAGCCACTTGCTGGGGGTCATGGTCGCCAGGGCCGCGGTGGCCAGATCGGCCTTGTTGCGGTAGCGCCGGTAGATCGTGGTCTTGGCCACGCCAGCCTCGGTGGCGACCGCCTCGACCGACAGGAGGCGGTAGCCGACGTCGGTCAGGAGGCGCAGCGTGGCTGCCAGGATGGCCTCGTCGGTGTGCTCGTCCCGGGGCCGGCCGCGGGCCGGCGCGGGGACGGTCTCGGTGCCCACAGTCACGCCGCCACGGCCGCGGGCTGGGCCTCGGGCTCGGACGACGGGATCACGAAGTCCCGCTGGCGGACCAACGCCGCGGCCAGCACGGCGCCCACGAAGGCGGTCACCGAGGCGATGATGAACAGCTCGTTGAGGCTGCTGACGAATGCCTGATTGGCCGCGTGGCTGACCGTGCCCCGGAACTGCGGCGGGACGGCGGCGAGCACCTGGCGACTGCCTCCGGCGGCGACGCCCTGGGCGATCTGGCTGGTGTGAGCGGCGGCCGGAGTGCCGGCCAGGAGGCCACCCAGCTTGCTCTGGACGCCGCTCTGGAAGATCGCGCCCAGATAGGCGATTCCGGTGGCGAAGCCGACCTGTCGGAAGGTGTTGTTGATTCCCGAAGCCATGCCGCTGCGCGTCGGTTCCACCACGCCGACGGCCGCCGTGGCCAGCGGCGGGTTGATCATGCCGATGCCGATGCCGGCGAGGATGAAGCCGGGAAGCAGAGCGATCCACGTCTGCCCGAGCTGCCTACCTCCCATGAGGAGCAAGGCAATTCCTACCAGCGTCAGCCCTACGCCCAGGAAGATCCGGATGGGCGCTCGTTCCGCCAGCTTGCCGGCGACAGGAGCGACGAAGAACGCCAGCACCGTGACCGGCAGGTAGACCAGGCCCGCCTTGAGGGGGCTGTAGCCCAGGACGTCCTGGAGGTACAGGCTGATGTAGAGGAACATCGAGAACATCGAGGCGGCGATGAGGAACGCCGTGGTGGAGGCGCCCACGAATGCCGGCTTGCGAAAGAGGCTGAGGTCGAGCATCGGATGCCTTCTCCGCGCCTCGATGGTCACGAACGCCACCAGCGCGACGCCCGAGCCGATGAGGAAGGACAGGATCAAGGGGCTCGTCCAGCCGTCGCTGTTGCCGCGGATGAGGGCGTAGACGAGAAGCGCGAGCGCCCCGCTGAAGGTGATCGCCCCGGGAAAGTCGATGCGGCTCGGATTGGGGTCGCGCGATTCGGCGACGTTGCGCAACGTGAAGGCGACGGCCAGGATGCCGATGGGCACGTTGACGAGGAAGATCCACTCCCAACCGAAGCTGTCGGTCAAGGCGCCGCCGAGGAGCGGGCCGACCGCGACCGCGGCCCCGATCACGGCTCCGTTGATGCCAAAGGCCGTAGCCCGCTCGGGTCCACGGAACGCCTGGGCGATGAGGGCCCACGAGGTGGCGAACATCATGGCCCCTCCGACGCCCTGGAGCGCACGGGCGGAGGTCAGCATCAGCGGACTCACGGCCAGGCCGCAGAGCAGGGACGCGGTCGAGAACACGACCAACCCGATGACGAAGACCAGCCGGCGACCGATGAGATCGGCCACCGATCCCGACACGAGCAGCACGGCGGCCAGGGTGAGGGCATAGGCGTCCACGACCCACTGGAGGTCCGAGAAGTTCGAGTGCAGCGAGCGCTGGATGGACGGCAGAGCCACGTTCACGATCGTGATGTCGAGCAGGAGCATGAACGTGGCCACGGAAGCTGCGGCGAGCGTCCACCACTTTCGATCGACCATCGGCTCCTCCGGTGTGGTGCGGGCGTGGCGCTCTCGCGAGCGCCCGAGATCGGCTACGCAACGTATCGTATCCAAATAGGCGGGGACGAGACAACTTTCTCCGTCGCTCGTCTGTGGCCCACGTCACGTGGTGTTTTGCCGTTCTCGGGCGTACTGTACCGAGCGTGAGGACGGCCGCTGGGGGCCCCGCCTGGATCGACGAGATCGCCCGCCAGGTGAAGAGGCGTGTGATGGGTGCCCACCTGCTGGGTGCGGTCGTCGTGGCTGCCTATCTCGTCTGGCTGCCGCCGCCCGGCGGCCGTCAGGCGCTCGGCCGGACCGATCTCCTGGTGAGCGGGGGCGTGTTCGTGGCCTACCTGGCGGTGTCCTTCCCCGTCGGCTACCTCCGCGAGAAGCGCGCCAGCGAGGCAGCGCTGGGCTGGCTCGGGGAGGGCCGAGCGCCGACGGAGGACGACGCCCGCGCCACGCTGTCCATGCCCTGGCGTCACGCCGTGACGTCCTTCGTCCTCTGGGTGGGAGCGGCGCTCGTCTTCGGCCCCCTGAACCTGGCCCTCGACTCCACCGGCTACCAGAGCGCGCGTGTGTCCGTCGGGATCCTGCTCGCCGGCCTCACCACGTCGGCCCTCGCCTACCTCCTGAGCGAGCGGGCCATGCGGCCGCTCTTCGCCCTGGTCCTCGTCGGCAGGCGGCCGCCGCGGGCGCGACGACTGCGCCTGGGTCCGAAGCTGGTGCTCACCTGGGCCCTCGGCTCGGGAGTGCCGCTCCTGGCCATCGCCCTGTCGCCCCTCGGACTCGGCTCGCGCGCAAGGGGCGAGCTGATCGGGCCCGACACTGCCCTCGCCATCCTCGCCGTCGTGGTCGGTTTCGTGATGTCCGTCATCGTCGCCCGCATGCTCGCCGACCCCCTCGAACGGCTGCGCGAAGCGGTTTGGAGCGTCGAGAACGAGGACCTGGACGTCGAGGTCGACGTCGACGACGCCGGCACCCTCGGGTACCTCCAGATGGGCTTCAACCGGATGGTCGCCGGCCTTCGCCAGCGGCGACGTCTCGAGGACCTGTTCGGCCGCCACGTCGGTGCCGACGTGGCGAAAAGGGCGCTCGACAGCGGCGTGCACCTGGAGGGAGAGCGACGCGAGATCAGCGCCATGTTCGTGGATCTGGTCGGCTCGACGCGCCTGGCGCAGGCGCGCGGTGCGGAGGAGGTCGTTCGCACGCTCAACGCCTTCTTCGAGGTCGTGGTCGGGGTGGTCACGGCCGAGGGCGGCTGGGTCAACAAGTTCGAGGGTGACGGCGCCCTGTGCATCTTCGGTGCGCCGGCCGACCAGGCCGACCACGCGGCGCGTGCGCTGCGGGCCGCCCACACTCTGCGCGAGGAGCTGCTGGCTCTGGCGGGCACCAACGCCGAGGTCGACGCCGCCATCGGGGTGTCGTCCGGGCTGGCTGTCGCCGGCAACGTCGGGACGGCGCAGCGCTACGAGTACACGGTCATCGGCGATCCGGTGAACGAAGCGGCCCGCCTCACCGAGCAGGCCAAGTCGCGTCTCGGCCGGGTGCTCGCCAGCGAGGAGACGATCGCCCGATCGGCGGAAGAGCGCAACCGGTGGGGCGTGGTCGGAGAGCTGGAGCTGCGGGGCAGGAGCACGTCGACGCGTGCCTACGAGCCCTGCCCGACGTCGGGCGTGCCCGCCGAGGCCGCACCCCCGGCCGTCCCCCTCGGCGACGGCTGACACCGCCGGCCCGGGAGGCCGGCGCATCGGACACCGCTGGCCCGGGAGGCCGGCCGGATAGTTTGCCGGGTCGTGGCCCAGCCGAGCGCCCAGGAGTCGATGGGACGGGTGGGGCTCCCAGCGCCGGTTCGGGAGCTCGCCGCTCACACCTGGGACATCGTCGTGGTCGGGGGTGGCCACAACGGCCTGGCGGCCGCCGCCTACCTCGCCCGCACCGGTCGCCGGGTGCTCGTCCTCGAGGCGAACGAACGCCTCGGTGGGGCCTGCACGCTGGAGCAGCCCTTCGACGATCCCGCCTGGCACGTGAGCCCCTGCGCCTACCTCGTCGGCCTGCTCCATCCGCTGGTCGTCGAGGAGCTGGAGCTGGCCCGGTTCGGCTACGCCGTCGAGCTCGTCGACCCGCACCTCTGGTGTCCCCTCGAGGACGGCTCGGCCCTCACCCTGTGGGACGATCCCGCCCGCTCGGCGGCCGAGGTGGCGGCGGTGTCGCCGGGCGACGTCGAGGGCTTCCTGGCCTACGACGAGCTGTTCGCCCGCCTCCGGCGGGCGCTGCGCGGCCCGGACGAGGCAACCGACACGTGGTTGGGTGAGGCGCCCACGCGGGACGAGGTAGTGGCCCGGCTCGGCGATGACAGCGAGGCGATCGACGTGGTGCGGGGTGCGTCGATCGCCGAGGTCCTGGAGCGGCACGTGCAGGACTCCCGCCTGCGAACCGCGCTCCACGGTCAGGGGATCATCGGCACCTACGCCGGTCCCCGTGACGCCGGGACCGCTGCCGTGCACGCCATGCACGCCTCGGGGACCCTGGAGGGCAGGGGAGGGGCCTGGGGCTACGTGCGCGGCGGCATGGGCCGGGTGTCCTTCGCGCTGGCCGACTCGGCCCGGGCGGCGGGGGCGGTCGTGGCGACCGGGGTCCCGGTCGCCGCCGTCGAGCCCGGCACGGGCGTCGTGCTGGAGGGAGGCGAGGCGATCCGCACCGACGCCGTGGTGTCCAACGCCGATCCCAAGCGGACCCTGGCCCTCTGCTCGAACGAGGTGCCGGACGACTTTCGCCAGCGCGTCGCGGCATGGCGTGTCGACAGCCCGGTGGTCAAGGTGAACTGCGGCCTTCGTCGTCTGCCCCGGTTCCCGGCGGCACGGGACGGCACGCCGTACCGGGCCATGGTGACGATCAGTACCGGTGTGGAGGACACTCAGGCCGCGTGCGAGGCGAGCCGGCGCGGAGTGCCGTCTCCGGCGTGGTGCGAGCTGTACTTCCAGACCGCCTACGACCCCACGATCGCTCCTCGCGGCCGGCACGCCATGAGCGTCTTCGCCCAGTACGCCCCCTACCGGCTGGAGGCGGGGGACTGGACGGCGCGGCGCGAGGAGATCGGCGATCTCGTGCTGGCCACGATCGCCCGTTTCGCACCGGACGTGGCCGAGGTCGTGGAGCACCGCCAGGTGCTCGGTCCTCCCGACATCGAGGCCCGGACGGGGCTGACGGGAGGACACATCTTCCAGGGCGAGTGCCTCCCGGACCAGATGTGGGAGCGCCGGCTGACCCCCCGCACACCTGTCCCGGGGCTGTACCTGTGCGGTGCGGCCACGCACCCCGGCGGGAGCGTGATCGGGGCCAACGGTCGCAATGCGGCGATGGCTGTGGTCGCCGACCTTGCCGGGCGCCCCGGCCAGTCCGCCGAGCGGCGCTAGACCCCTCCGTCCCCGTCGTTGGGTCCGCCGCGGTTGTCGGCGTCGTTGTCACCGCCGCCGCTGTGCTGCACGGGCGGTGGCGGTGGAGGAGGCGGCGGCTGCATGTGCGGTGGCGGGGCCTGCACCTGGGGCGCGGGAGGCGGAGGTGGCGGGGGTGGGGCCATGAAGGCGTGGACGCTCGTCGCGGGAGCCGAGACGGGGGGCGTGGTGGTGGTGGTCGTGGGTGCCGGAGGGGGTGGCGGCGGTGCGGTGGTTGTCGTGGGCGGGGGCAGCGTGGTGGTCGGCGCAGGCTGCGCCTTGGCCACCGGCTTCGAGCCCAGGGTGGCTCCGCCGCACGCCGCGGCGGCCAGGCTCACGGTGGCAAAGCCCGCGGCGACAAAGGTGGTTCGTCGGGCCAAGTGCATCGGCTGCGCTCCTGTCGTGACTGCGCCGGAACGGCGTCTGTGGCCAGTTCTACGGGCGTGTCACGCCTTGGGATTGCCGACGCGGCGGAGCCGTGCACGTGCATCGCGAACCGTGAAGGTCGGCGCGGGGACAAAGCCCGCGGAGGCGGAAGGCGGGCCCGGAGCGCCCGTCCTGGCGACGGCCGCGGGAGTCACGGCCCGGACCGGGCGGTGCTCAGGACTGGCCCGGTCCCGACCGATCGATGCGCGCGTCCGCTCCGGGATAGAACACCGACTCGTGACCGTCGTCCCAGCGGACCCGATAGCGCTGACCCTCCAGCGCGTTCATGACATCGACGATCTGGCCGCTGCGACGAGCCTGGCCGACCTTGTTGCCTTCCACGATGACGCGGTCACCCTGTCGTGCCTCCATGGTCACCTCCGTCAAAACGCCGGATGCTCCACCGACGATACTCCTCGCCGGCGCCGCTACCCAGGCCCTCCTCCGGCGCGCCTCAGGGCACCACCCACCGACGACCGCCCTGTCCGGGGAGCAGGCGCCCGAAGCGCATGCCCGGAAAATGCACGCCCGCCACCGGAACGCCGGTGTCCTCGATCTCGCGCGCCAGCGCCGTCCGCGTCCGGCGGGCGAGGGCGGGGTCGACGTCGCCGAGGATCGCCCACTCGTCGTCCATCAGCTGTACCGGGCAGTGGGCCACGTCTCCGAGCAGGAGCGCTCGATCGGCGCCCGACGAGAGGACGACCACCGTGCTGCCAGGCGTGTGCCCGGGAGCCGCCAGCACGTCGACACCTGGAAGCAGCGGACCGCTCTCATCCCACGTCTCCAGCCTGCTCTCGACGGGTGAGAGCTTCCTGGTCGCCCCGGGGTCCGGACCCACGAAATGGAGCCAGTCCCGCCGATCGCAGCGGTACGTGGCGTTGGGGAACACCACCTGGCCCTTGCTCGTGGCCCAGCCCACGTGGTCGAAGTGCAGGTGGGTGAAGACGACGTCGGTCACCTCGCTCGACTTCACCCCGTGGGCGGCCAGGCTGTCGAGGAACGCGCCACCGGCGAAAGGTCCCTTGATGGTGCCCACCCCGGCATCGACCACGGCGACCCGGCCCCGGTGCCGAACCAGGAACCCGCCCAGCTCCAGCGGTAGCACGCCGTCGTCGGTGAGGAGGTCGCGGTGGGGGGCCCACTGCTCCTCGGTCGTGCCGGCGAAGGCCTCGCTGGCGCGGACGTAGGCGGTGCCGTCACGTACCGGCAGGACCTCGACGTCGCCGATCAGCATGCTCGCCAGCATGGCGCGTAGGTTGATGCTGCGCCCAGCGGGCGCGGCATTGAGCGGACCCGGACGAGGGAGCTTGCCGTGGACGACAGCAGCACAGGTGCGCCGACAGAGGCACCGGCGTTCAATCCCTTCGAGCCGGGGTTCTTCGCCGACCCCTACTCGCGCTACCGGGCGCTGCGCCAACGTGACCCCGTGCACCACAGCCCCCTCGACCTGTGGATGCTCTTCCGCTACGACGACATCGTCGGTCTGCTTCGGGATCCGTCGCTGAGCGTCGAGCCTGAGAACGCGGCGCCCACGCTGCGGGCCCAGGTGTTCGAGGAGGTCGCCGGCGAGCGCGCCATGCGAAGGCCGCGGGCCATTCTCAGCCTCGATCCTCCCGACCACACCAGGCTGCGCCGCCTCGTCTCCAAAGCGTTCACGCCCAAGCGGGTCGAGGCCCTGCGGCCACGGGTGCAGCAGCTCGTGGACGACGCGCTCGACCGCGTGGCGCCGGCAGGACGGATGGACGTGATCTCCGACCTGGCGTTCCCACTGCCGTTCACCGTGATCTGCGAGCTGCTGGGGATGCCCGAGGGCGAGCGCGACCAGCTCCGGGAGGCTTCGCACACGCTGGCGGGAACGCTCGATCCCATTCTGACCGCCGAGCAGATCGAGGCCGCGGTACGAGCGTCGGATCTCATCCGGGCCTATGTGACCGACGTCGTGGCGTGGAAGCGCACCCACCCCGCCGACGATCTCCTGTCGGCCCTCGTCGAGGCGGAGGAGGAGGGCGACCGGTTGTCCGAGGCGGAGCTTCTCGACCAGGTCGTGCTGCTCTACATCGCCGGGCACGAGACCACTGTCAACCTGATCGGCAACGGCACCCTGGCGCTGTTGGCCGACCGGCGCGCCTTCGAGCAGCTGGGTACCGACGACGACCTCGCCGTCAACGCCGTCGAGGAGCTCCTTCGCTACGACAGCCCGGTCCAGTTCTCGCGCCGCATCACGCTCTCGGACGTGACGATCGGCGACCGGGTCATCGACGCCGGGAGCTTCGTGCTCACCTGCCTGGGCTCGGCCAACCGCGATCCGGGTCGTTGGGGCGAGGCTGCGGACCGCCTGTGCCTCACCCGGCCCGGCGCCGCCCAGCACCTGTCGTTCGGCAGCGGGATCCATCACTGCCTCGGCGCCGCGTTGGCGCGGCTCGAGGGCCAGGTGGCGCTGGGCGCCCTGGCCCGGCGCTTCCCGACGGCCGAGCCCGAGGACGAGCCCGAGGCGTGGAACGGCAGGATCGTGCTACGGGGTCTCGATCGTCTTCCCGTGTCGTTGCGCGGATGACCCTCCATCCAGACGTGGCGTCGCTGTCGTTCCTGCTCGGGACGTGGGTGGGGGAGGGCCACGGCGAGTACCCGACGATCGAGCCCTTCGAGTACACCGAGGAGATCCGCTTTTGGCACACGGGAAAGCCCTTCCTGGCGTACGCCCAGCGGACATGGAGCTTGGACGACGGACGACCGCTCCACTCCGAGACCGGATACTGGCGAGCTTCTCCATCCGGAAGGCTGGAGGTCGTGCTCGCGCACCCCAATGGCATCGTGGAGGTGGAGGAGGGAAGCGTGGCAGGCACCGAGGTCGCGCTGGCGAGCGTCGCAGTCGCCCGAACGACGACCGCCAAGGAGGTGTCGTCGCTCGAACGCAGCCTGCGCGTTCAAGGTGACGGCCTCGAGTATCGGCTGCGGATGGCGGCGGTCGGCGAGCCCCTGACACACCATCTCGCCGCCGAGCTGCGACACGTCGCGACCGGTTGAGGTGGCCGGGCGACTTCAGGTTGCGGTCGTCGGTGCCGGCGACGCCGACCCGTCACTGGCCGTGGCTGCTGAGGAGGTTGGACGGCGGCTGGCCGGGGCCGACGTCGCCGTCGTGTGCGGTGGTCTCGGGGGCGTCATGGAGGCGGCGTGCCGCGGCGCCAAGTCCGCCGGGGGGCTCACCATCGGGATCCTGCCCGGGCGGCGTCGACAGGACGCCAACCGCTGGGTGGACGTGGCCATCCCGACGGGCATGGGGGAGACACGCAACGCGCTGGTCGTGTTGAGCGCCGATGCCGTCATCGCCGTCGGCGGCGAGCACGGGACCCTGTCCGAGGTGGCATTCGCTCTCAAGCTGGGCCGGCCGGTCGTCGGCCTCCGGACGTGGCGACTGGTCCGGGACGACGGCGCCGTCGACGAGAGCATCGTCCCCGCCGAGGATCCACAGGCTGCGGTGGTTGCCGTGCTTGCGCTCGCCGCCGACGCGAGCACGTAGCGGTCAAGGAGCGGCCAGCTGCCCGGCGAGCTCGCTGCTGATGCTCGAGCAGCTCGGCGCCCCGCCCGGGACGGAGCTGGTGCCGGTCGGCTGTGACCACGCGCTGTTGATGGAAAGGGGCAGATCCGGTACCTGCCAGGCCGACGAGGCCGGGCCGATGACTCGCTCTGCCACCGACAACAGGCCTGAGTCCGACGGCGTGCCGCCGCCGAGGACGTCCTGGATCATGGCGCCGGCGGTCGGATCACCCAGGAGCCCGCCGTGGAATGCGGGCACCACGGCAGTGGGGATGCCGAGGGGCTTGGCGTTGCCGGAAGCGACGGCGTCGGCGAGCGGCAGCAGGGCGTACTGGCGGACGCCCGCCACCGGGCACGACAGCACGGAGCGAAGGGCTGGAGCGTCCTGGACGATCGACCTGAGGAACGGTTGGCTGGGCGCGAGGTCGACGGTCGTCTCCGTTCCCACCGTGTCGCTCAGGCCCTGGAGGCCAAGGCCTCCCACGACCCCCCATCCAGAGACGCCGGCGGGTGGGTAGTAGACGCGTGCCGGCTGCACCAGCGGGCTGACCATGATCAACGTGCTCACCGGGGCGTGCACGGAAGCGGTGAGATAGGTCTTGGCCACGAGCGAGCCCTCGCTCTCGGCGACGATGCTCACTGGCTGCCCCGTCTGACGGTAGAGCGCGTCGACCTGGTCGGACATCAACCGTTCGAGCTGCGACAGGGGCTGCTGTGTGTCGGCCGACCGGTAGGGCAACGGCCGCCCATCGGCGCCGAGACCGCGATAGGAGAAGCGTTGCTCGTCGTAGGGCCCCGAGAACGGGGGGGTGGACCTGCCGTTCCAGCTGCTCCAGAACCCGCTCGCCACCAGCACCGGCTTGCCGGCGCTCTGTCCCGGGCCGCCCTGGTTGCCCACGCCGGCCCCGCCGGCGGATGCCGAGTCCCGAGAGGAGCTCGGGCGGCTGACGCTGGCGAAGCCGATGGCCGATCCGCCGACCACGACGCCGAGCAGCACGGCCAGGCCCACCGGGGCCAGCGGGAGGAAGCGGTGCGAGCGCGCCGTTCCGGTGACGGCGTGCACCATGCCGTACCAGGCCCAGGCGTTGAAGACACCGGTGAGCGCGGCGATGGGGACCCAGAGCCCTCTGGGGGATACCGCTGTCACCCCGGCGGCGACGGTCATGACCAGGAAGGTCAGGACGATCCAACCGAGCGCCCGCGGGGCCGGGGCCCGTCGCCACCAGCCGCTCGTGATGGCTCCGTGGTGGACGAGAAAGGCGAGCAGCAGCACCGTCGGCACGGCGGCGAAGAACAGCCACGACACCGAGACCACGGCCAGGCCGAACAGCAGGATGGTCCACGGCATCAACAGCAGCGCGACGAGGAACGTGAAGGCGATGCTGCGCGTCAGCAGGACGCGCGGCGCGGGTCGGGGGGTGTCATCGGGCCATGCCTCGCGAACGGTGAGGGCGGTCAGGAGCCCCCTGGCGAAGAGGACAGCGGCCGTTTCGGCGAGAAAGCCGGGCCAGGAGTTGTGGTAGACGATCAGCCACCGGAGGTCGTGGAAGACGCCGAACGGCACCGGTGCGTTCACCTGGGGGGCGAGACCCATTCCCGACTGCACGCCCAGCTGAGTGAGCAGGGCGGCCTCGAGCGCGCCGGCGCCCGAGCAAAGGGCGATAAGCCGCCAACGGGACACGAACCAGGAACGAGCAGGTTGTGGTGGCGCCTCACGTCGCATCGAAAGCTCCCAGTTCGAGGGCCCAATCGTACCGACCCCACGACTCGGCGTGCCGTCTTGCGCCCACCCTCTAACCTCTCTATGAGGGGCTCGTCATGGTTCTGCACAACCGATGAAGAGGGGTGGGGGATTCCGGGGGCACGGGTCCTGTCGCCGCGGAAGCTTCCGTCGCCGGGGGTCGTCCCCGACATGAGCGGCGCGGTGATGGGCCGCAGCGGCTTTCGCACGCTCCTCATCGGCCAGGGCGTGTCCTCTCTCGGCGACTGGATGGCCACGATCGCCTTCATGGCGCTGGCGCTGGCGCTCACCGGGGACTCGGCCGCCGTCGGTGGGATTCTCGTGCTGCGCCTGGCACCAGCGGCGATCGCGGGTCCCCTCACGGCCCGGATCGTGCCCCGCTGGAACCGGCGCAACACGATGCTCGCCATGGACGCGCTGCGGGCGGGCGCCATCGCCCTCGTGCCGTTCGTCCACGCCTTGTGGTGGATCTACCTCTGGGCATTCGTGGTCGAGGGAGCGAGCCTGGTGTTCCTGCCGGCGCGGGATTCCTCCATTCCCGATCTGGTCGACGAGGAGGACCTGCCCCTCGCCAACGGTCTGATCCTCGGGTCGTCCTACGGGACCATCCCGCTCGGGGCGGCGGCGTTCGCCCTCGTCTCGCTGCTGGCTTCTGGCAGTGTGAGCACCTCCTCGCCCCGAGGCGTCGGGCCGACCTTCTGGGTCGACGCCGCTACCTACGTGGTCTCCTTCGCCCTGCTGAGCAGGATCCGTGGATTGGGCTCGGCGCCGGTCCGATCCGTACGACCGCTCGAGGACGATCAGCCGGCCGGGTTCCTGTCGGCCTTTCGCATCCCCGTCGTCGGGGCGGTGGCACCCGCGGCCCTGTCGGTCGCCCTGGGGATCGGCGCCCTCTTCTCCCTCGGGATCGTCTTCGTGCGGGACGTTCTGCACGCCACCGACATCCAGTTCGGTGTGCTCATCGCATTGTTCGGGGCCGGTGCCGCCATCGGCTTGGCCGTGCTCCGGCGACAGCGTCTCCACGGCCTGTCGTTCGTGCTCTGGTGCGTCGCCGGCCAGGGAATCGTCATCGCCGGGATGAGCCTGTCCCCGGGCGTACCCCTCGCCTACCTCGGGGCCACGCTCTTCGGGGGGTTCACCGCCGCCTGCCTGGCCGGTGCCATGAGCCTGCTCCAGGAGACCCTCGAGGGCGAGCGGCGGGTCCTCGCCTTCGCCGCCTTCCATGTGGTGATCCGGGTTGGCCTGAGCGTGGCCGCCCTCGGTGCGGGGTTCGCCGCCGATCGGCTCGAGGGTGTTCGGTGGCCCGTTCTCGGCACGCTGCCGCCCGCCCGAGTCGTGCTGATGTGCTCGGGTCTGTTCGTGGTCGCCTCAGCGGTGGCCACGTGGCTCAGGTTGCGGCAGCGGCCCGTCCAGATCGGTCGAAGGGACGACGGGCCGGGCGTCGTCGTCTCGCTGCCGGACTATCCGCTCGCCGGTCCCGGGCCCGCGGGCTCGCTCTCCGACGACCGTCGCGCAGAGCCGGGCGCCTTCGTGCTCCCACGTCGGCCACCGGGCGCTTGAGCAACCGGAGCTCTTTCGTGGATCTGCCGCACAGAGCGTAGGACGCGGGGATACTCTTTCGCCGTGTCCGAGCGGGTCGCGTCGCTGCGCAGCCTCGTACTGATCAGGCCGGAGCTGGAGCCGATCAGCTTGGACGGCTCGGTCGAGGACACAGTGCTCGTGACGGGCGACGGCGTGCACCTCAGCGCTCGTTGGTGGCGACGTTCCGGCCGGGCGCGGGCGGCGGTCGTCCTGGTGCACGGATTCGGCGCGTCCAAGGAGGACGGCGGGATACGGGCGCTCGCCGCCGATCTCCACGGCGCCGGGTTCGACGTGCTCACCTACGACGCGCGCGGGCACGGGGCGTCGGAGGGAAACTGCACCGTGGGCGGCGACGAGCGCCTGGATGTCGCCGCTGCCGTCGCTCGAGCCGCCGAGGGCGGCCAGCCCGTGGTGCTCGTGGGCGTCTCCATGGGTGCCATCGCCGTGTTCTGCCACGCGGGGTCGATGGCCGACGAGGATCGGTCTTCGCCCGCATCGGGGGTGGCACCCTCGGGCGGCATCCGAGCGCGCGTGGCCGGGGTGGTCGCGGTCAGCGCCCCGGCGCGCTGGCGGATGTCGCCGAGCCTCGTCGGACTCGCCATCCTGGCCCTGACCAGGACAAAGATCGGGCGCTGGTTCATGCTCCACCGGTTCGGTGTACGGATCAACATCGGCTGGGTGCTTCCCGATCCTCCGCTCTCGGCCATCGGCCAGCTGGGTGTCCCCGTGGCGATCGTCCACGGCCGCCGTGACCGGCTGATCCGCGCCGGGGAGGCTCGTCTGCTGTTCGACCGGGCGGCCGAGCCTCGTCGCCTCGACGTCGTCGCCCACATGGGGCACGGGATCGACGAGGCGGCGCGAGAGGCCGTGGTCGAGGCGATCGACTGGGTGATGGACGTCCCGAGCGGCGAGCTTCCCGCCGCCAACGCTTAACGCTGGCGAGGAAGTTCCTCTCCGGTTATCCCCACCACCACGCCAACCCGGTGAGCGGACCGGTGTGGACGATCATCACCGGCCCGAAGGAGCCGACGAACGCCGTGGCCGGCTCGACCTCGGAGCGCACGACGTCGATCATGCGCTGCGCGGACTCGGGCTCGGCGGCATGGAGGGCTGCGACGTGCAGCGGGGCACCCTTGACCTTGGATCGCCGCCAGTGGCTCAGCAGCTGCTCGAGGGAGCCGTCGCGGCTCAGCGACGGTCGCAGCGGACGGATGCCGCCGTGATTGAACTCGAACAGGGGCCGTAGGCCCAGGTAGGTGCCGGCCCGCCCGGCGATGTCGGGGAGACGCCCGCTGCGCACCAGGTACTTGAGGGTATCGACGGCGGCGACGAGACGGACCCGGCTGCTCACGAGGCGTGCCCTGGCCACCACCTCGTCGAGGGGCTGCCCGTTCTGTGCCGCCTGCGCCGCGGCCAGCACGACGAGGCCCTCAGCTCCGGCGGCGGTGGAGGTGTCGACGACCCGTACCTTCCCGCCCAGGGACTCGGCAGCCAGCATGGCGGCCTTGTGGGTGCTGCTCATTCGCTCGGAGACCGTGAGCACCACCACGCCGTCATCCGACTGGCGTGCCTCGATGGCCTCGCCGAAGGCCCCTGGGGCCGGCCCCGCGGTGTGGACACCCTCGTCGATGCGGCGGACGACCTCCTCGAGGGTGACCTGATCGTCCGGGTACGTGGTTCCCCCGATGGTCAGCCGCATCGGTACCACGGTGATGTCGAGCCGCTCGGTCAGGCCCTGGTCCAGGGCGGCGGCACTGTCGGTGATGACGGCTACGGCCATGACCTCTCGGTTCGTGCGACGAGCGCGGACAGGGGGGCTGGCATGTGAGCGGCTAGGAGATCACCTCAGTACGTCCCGGTCAAGAACCAGGCGACTGAGGTAGGTACCAAGTCGCGAGCGGCCCTCGGGGGGCCCGTTACCGAGCAGGCGCTTGGCCAGAAGTGGGACGACGATTGCCACACCGGTCCACGCTCCTCTCCGACCCCGGGTCGCGGCCAATGCCGGGGGCAGCCCCAGCATCGCCAGAAAGCTTCCCAGCGCCGTATGGCCACTCAGCCTACCGCCGGCGAGCCCGATCCCCAGGACCGCGGCACCCTCCGGCGCCAGCACCAGGAGGCTGCCCAGCGCCGGCGAGATGCCTCGCCCGCCCGCGCCCGCCAGAAAGGGCGACCAGTTGTGACCGGCGACCGCGAGCCCGGCTGCCCCGGCCCCCAGTCGGGGACGGCGCCCTCCGGCCAGGACCGGTCCGACGGCGCCCTTCGCCAGCTCCAGGCAGCCGACCACGGCGAGAGGGCCGAAGCCCGCCACCCGGTAGAGCGAGGTGCCCGAGACCGTGCCCGAACCAGTGCTCCGCAGGTCGACCCCGCGGAGCCGTCGGGCGGCGACGTTGGAGAAGGGGACCGAGCCGGCGAGGAAGGCCGCAGCCATGACCGACCATGGGGGGAGGTCGTCACGGCGCATCCCGTCAGCATTCCCGGCCTCGGTGGCGACAAACACGCCGCCCGGCAGCAGGCTCAGGAGGGCTGCCCCACCGTCGCCGGCTTGGCCCGAGACGACCAGTGGAGGCTGAACCCCTCGCCGTGCAGCGCCCGCCGGAACCACATCGCCGAGACCACGATGGCCGTCCCGATGGCGAACAGCGAAGCTGCCATCTTCAACAGGACGAAGGCCTTCACCGAGTAGGTGAGCAGGAGCCAGAGCGTCAGCGTGGCGTTGGTCAGGAAGACGAACGTCCAGAGCAGCGACACCCGCAGGAAGAACCGGCGGACGAAGGGCTGGCGCAGCAGGGCGGGATCGAGGGGGCAGAAATCCTGGGCCAGGCGCTCGGCCAGCGGCCGCCCCGCCGGGACCGAGACGAGGAACGCACCGGCGACGAGGAACGTGCCCAGGGTCGGCTGGAGGAAGTAGACGAAGGCGCTGCCGGTGGCCATGGCCAGCGCCGTGCGGACCGTGAGGAGCGCGCAGGCCAGGACCAGCAGTCCCGGTATGGACCTGCCCGTCACCACCCGGCGGGCCAGGGCGACATAGGAGAAGCCCAGAGTGGCGAGGAGGGCGCCGCGCAGGCCGAGCAGCGAGAGCATGGCGTAGAAGAGCGCCACGGGGCCCACGGTGCTCTCCAGCAGTCCCGGCAGCGCGTGACGGAGGAACGCGCGAGGGGCCGGAAGGTGGATGGTGTTCGTCGCGAGGGGCAAGGACTGTTCTTCCGAATGGGAATAGCCAGGTCGCCGGGCTGGCCGGGTAGGTGTGTCACCCGAAAGCGCCGTCTGTGTAGTGCTCAAAGGTACACCCATATGACCTTGAGGGTTCGACGGCCTCCATACCCAATCCTGCGCCTGTCATCCCACCGGCCCGTTAGGTTGGCCGGGTGCGATTCTCGGTCGAGCAGTCGATCGCCGCGCCCCGCGACGCCGTGGAGGCCGCCTTCCTCGACCCGGGGTTCTATGCCGCCCTGGGTGAGCTCTCGGCCATTCGGCCCCCTGAGCTGCTGGAGCGGCGTGACGAGGGCCCGGACGGCGAGGTCGTCCACCTCCGCGTGCAGTATGCCTTCGCGGGGAACCTCTCGGGACCGGCTCGGGCGGTCCTCGACCCCAAGCACCTGACGTGGGTCGACCACTCGTCGTTCGATCGGCGCGCCCACCGCATCGACTTCGAGATCGTGCCCGATCACTACGCCGATCGCCTGCAATGTGCGGGTTGGTACGAATTCGAGCCCGCTGGCGACCAAGCCACGCGCCAGCTGATCGGAGGCAACCTGCGGGTCCGGTACCCGGTCGTGGGCGGGCTGGTCGAGCGGGCGATCGTCGTGGGGATGCGCCAGCACCTCGCCGAGGAGGCCCGGATCCTCGAGCGCTGGCTTCGAGATCGCGGTCAGGTCGTCCGGGACACCGGATAGCCGCCGGCCCGACCGGAGCAGCCCGGTGGGTTCGCGACGCGAGCCGGCATCCGCGGCATGATGGCGGGTCGCCGCTACCGTCGATATCGGTGGCCTGGCAGCTCGACTCGTTCTCCCGTTCGCTCACCGGGGCTGCGCCCGGCACCGTCGAGGCCTACGGCAGGGATGTGGCCGCCTTCGTGGCCTGGGCCGAGCGAGGGGGCCTCCGCAGCCCGGGCGCGATAGACCGCCTCCTGCTCCGGCGGTACCTCGCCTTCCTCGGCACGCGCGGGTACGCCCGCAACACCATCGCCCGCAAGGCTGCTGCCCTTCGTCGCTACTTCGGCTGGCTGCGCCGGAACGGCTCGTTGCCGGCGGATCCGGCCCGGCGGCTGTCGGCACCGGGCGGCGAGGACCGGCTCCCGCGCGTGCTGACCCCCACCGAGGTCGAGGCCATGTTGGACACCCCCGTCCCGCGGGCGGCCGCCGTGCCCGAGGCCGTGCGTCGCCGTGACGACGCCGTGCTCGAGCTCCTCTACGGCAGCGGGCTGCGGGTCTCCGAGCTGACGGGGCTCGACCTCGGGGACCTGGACCTGGCGTCGGGAATCGTCGTCGTCTGGGGCAAGGGGTCCAAACAGCGGCGGATCCCGATGCACGCCGCCTGTGTCGCCGCCCTACGGGTCTGGCTGGAACGTGGCCGGGAAGCGATGCTCCGACCGGCCTCTCCCGTCGACGCCATCTTCCTCAACGCCAGGGGGAACCGCCTGGGGCCTCGGGACGTCCGGCGCATCCTCGACCGCCGATCGAGGGTCCCGACCCATCCGCACGCCCTCCGGCACAGCTTCGCGACCCACCTGCTCGACGGGGGCGCGGATCTCCGGGTCGTCCAGGAGCTGCTCGGTCACGCCACCCTCGAGACCACCCAGGTGTACACCCACGTGAGCAAGGATCACCTGGTGACGGTGTACGAAAAGACCCACCCCAGGGCATGACCGCGGCGGTGGCGCCCCGGGGCTCGAGCGGGGTGCGGCCCGTCCGTTCGGTAAGCTCGACCGGTCGGGCTGGTTCTGCGCCCGACGAGACCATCACCCGTGCGTGCCCACGGTCGCCCCTCGGGGCGCTGCGCGCGGGGTCGGACAACCGATGGGAAGGAGCACGCAGTGGCTGTCGTGACCATGAAGCAGTTGCTGGAGGCCGGGGTGCACTTCGGCCACCAGACCCGGCGCTGGAACCCGAAGATGCGTCGTTTCATCTTCGGCGAGCGCAATGGCATCTACATCATCGACCTCAACCAGACGCTGAAGCGCATCGAGGTCGCCTATTCCTTCGTCCGGGACCTCGTCGCCGGCAACGGGACGGTGCTGTTCGTCGGGACGAAGAAGCAGACGCAGGACGCCATATCGTCCTATGCCGACGACTGCGGGATGCCGTACGTGAACGAGCGATGGCTCGGCGGCATGCTCACCAACTTCACCACCATCAGCGGCCGGGTGAAGAAGATGCAGGAGTACGAGCGCATGAAGGCGGCGGGTGACTTCGACGCCATGCCGAAGAAGGAGGCCCTCATCCTCGGCCGGGAGCTGGACAAGCTGCAGCGCAACCTGGGCGGCATCCGCACCATGAGCCGGCTGCCCGACGCCATCTTCGTCATCGATACCAAGAAGGAGCACATCGCCGTCACCGAGGCCAACAAGCTCGGCCTCCCGATCCTCGCCGTCGTCGACACCAACTGCGACCCCGACATCATCCAGTACGTCATTCCCGGCAACGACGACGCCATCAGGGCGGGCACGCTGATGTGCCGCATCGTGTCGGACGCCGTCAAGGAGGGCAGCTACATCGCCTCACGAGGCGGCGGCGCGGCCGCCGGCGGTCCTCCTGCGGCGCCCGACCCGGCAGCGGAGGAACGGCGCGCCCGTGAGCAGGTCGAGGCCCGTCGCCAGGCAGCAGTGCAGCAACAGGAGCGCGAGGCCAGGCTGGCCGAGCTGGATCGCAGTCGCAGGAGCGCCCCGCCCGCCGACCCGCCCCGGGCCAGCCCGGCGCCCGACGGGGAGACGTCGGAGGCGCCCGCCCAGCCGGCGGCATCCACGTCAGCCGCGACCCGGGCCCAGGAGCAATAGCGATGCCCGAGTTCACGGCCAAGGACGTGCAGGCCCTCCGTCGGGCGAGCGGCGCCGGGATGCTCGACGCCAAGCGCGCCCTGGAGGAGACCGACGGGGACGTCGAGGCGGCCAAGCGCTGGCTGCGCGAGCAGGGGCTGGCCAGCTCGGGCCGACGGAGCGAGCGACCCAGCTCCCAGGGCGCCGTGTCGGTGGTGGTGGACGGGCCCGGCGCCATCGTCGAGCTGCGGTGCGAGACGGACTTCGTGGCCAAGTCGGCCGAGTTCGTGCGCCTCGTCGAGGAGCTCACCCAGCTGGCGGCGGCCAAGGGCGAGGCTGCCGTCGCCGAGCGACAGGGCGACGTGGACGAGCTGATGGTGACCCTCAAGGAGAACGTCAGCGTGGGACGGGTCGTGCGCTTCCTCCCCGCCGACGGAGCCATCCTGGACAGCTACCTCCACATCCAGAACGGGAGGGGCGTGAACGCCGTCCTGGTGGAGCTGGAGGGCGGGAACAAGCAGCTCGCCCACGAGGTCGCGGTGCACGTCGCCTTCGCCCGTCCCACGTACCTGGCCCGCGAGGACGTCCCCGCCAGCGAGGTCGAGGCCGAGCGGGCGACCATCGAGAGCATCAGCCGCAAGGAGGGAAAGCCCGAGGCGGCCCTGCCCAAGATCGTGGAGGGCCGCCTCACGGGCTGGTTCAAGGAGCGGTGCCTGCTCGAGCAGCCCTACGTCCGCGACGAGAAGCAGACGGTCGGCCAGCTGGTCGGCGAGGCGAGGGTGACCCGCTTCGCCCAGGTGGAGGTCGGGGCCTGAGTGCTCCACGCCCGCCAGCAGCCCGGCTCCCCGCGCTGGCGTCGTGTGGTGCTCAAGATCTCGGGGGAGGCGCTGGCCAGCTCGGCATCGGACGAGACGATCGACGGGGTCGTCGTCGAGCGCATGGCAGCCGAGATCGCCGCCGCCCGGACCGACCTTCAGGTCGAGCTGGCCGTGGTGATCGGGGGCGGGAACATCTGGCGAGGGACGAC
>JBPYEZ010000135.1:0-10715 GCA_051984395.1 Acidimicrobiales bacterium
GAGCTCGTCGGCCTGTCGTTGTCGGACCTGGCGCTCCAGGACGGCATGCTGCGGGCATTCGGAAAGGGGTCGAAGGAGCGACTGGTGCCGGTCGGCCGCAGTGCCCGGCGGGCGTTGGCCGAGTGGCTGGAGCCCTCGGGCCGCGGTGCCCTGGTCCCACGCCGGTGGGCCCGGCGCGACGATGCCGAGGCGGTGTTCCTCAACCTGCGGGGCGGACGACTGACGAGGCAGGGGGCATGGGCGATCGTGCGCCTGCACGGCGATCGAGTGGGCCTCGGATCCCGTCTGAGCCCCCATGTCCTGCGCCACTCCTGCGCCACCCACATGCTGGACCACGGCGCCGACATCCGCGTGGTCCAGGAGATGCTGGGCCATGCCTCCATCGGCACCACCCAGGTCTACACGAGGGTCTCCGCCGACCGGCTCCGACAGGCCTACGACCGTGCTCATCCGCGCGCCGATTCGAGCCAGGGGCGGTAAAGTTGATCCTCTGTGTCCAACGATGCGTCCACCGTCGACTACCGTGCCCTCTTGGAGGAGGAGCGCGCCCAGCTGCGCGACAAGCTCGCTGAGCTGGGCTTTGGCGACGGCGGGGGTCTCTCCTACGACGCCAACTTCGCCGATTCGAGCCAGGTCACGGCGGAGCGGGGCGAGGCTGAGACGCTGGCGCTCCAGCTGAGGGACGCGCTGGACGAGGTCGAGCACGCCCTGGACAAGCTGGGGGCGGGCACCTATGGGCTGTGCGAGTCGTGCGGCAGGCCCATCACCACCGCACGCCTCGAGGCCAAGCCGGCGGCCCGAACCTGCATCGACTGCGCCTCCAAGCGCTGAGGACCGGGTCCCGTTGGCGTCGGTGAACCGAGGGGCTCGCCAGTACCAGGGAATCGCCGTCCTGCTGCTGATCGTCCTGGTCTACGTGGTGCTGAGCCGCCATGTGATCTCGGCCGACACCCTCGTCTTCTTCGCCGTGCTGATCCCGTCCATCATCCTCCACGAGGTGTCGCACGGGGCCCTGGCGCTGGTGTTCGGGGACGACACCGCCAAGCAGGCGGGTCGGCTGACCCTCAACCCGCTGTCGCACATCGACCCGTTCGGGACGATCATCCTGCCCGCCCTCATGCTGCTGGTCGGCTTCGGCGCCATCGGCTACGCCAAGCCGGTGCCGGTCAACCCGGGTCGCCTCCGCCACCCTCGCAACGAGAGTCTCCTGGTGAGCCTGGTCGGACCGGCGGTCAACATCGTCCTGGCCGTGGGCGCCGCTCTGGCCTACCGGGTCGTCGTGGGTTCCACCGCCATACCGCTGGACTCGCACGGCTTCCCGGAGCAGACGCTCCCCAAGGTGCTGCTCATCCTGGGGTTCGCCAACGTGATCCTGGCCGTGTTCAACCTCATCCCGATCCCTCCGCTCGACGGATCGGCCGTGGTGGAGCGGGTGCTGCCGCGGCGGTGGTGGCCGGGATACCTGCGCATTCGGCAGTTCTCGCTCCCCCTGGTGCTGCTGCTGGTCCTGCTCGCCCCGCAGGTGCTGACCAAGATCTTCGACCCGGCTCTCAACCTGTGGTCCCGCCTCCTGAGTTGACCCAGCCGTCGGCCCGCCGGAGGGCGCCGGTGGGCCACCTCGTCCGCCGCTTCGCCGGGGCCCTCTCGCCCGCCGGTCCTGACGCGGACGCCGAGAGATGGGTCCACGGGATCCTGACCGACCAGGAGCTGGCTCTGTGGAGGCGGATGAGCGGGCCCGACCGGCGCCACGCGGTGGAGGTCGCCCGCCGGGTCGTGGTGGCGCTGGGACCGGACGAGGCCACCCCACCGGTGCGGGCTGCCGCCCTCCTCCACGACGTGGGCAAGGTCGAGTCCGGCCTGGGCACGCTCGGCCGGGTGCCGGCCACGGCGCTCGGGATGGCCTCGGGACATCGCCGGGCCCGGCGTTGGGCCAGGGGGCGGGGGCCGCTGCGTCGGGTCGGCCGCTACCTCGACCACCCCAGGATCGGCGCCGAGCTGCTCGAGCAGGCCGGAAGCGACCCGCTGACCGTCCGATGGACGGCCGAGCACCACCTGTCGTCCGATCGATGGCACCTGCCGGACCGCGTCGCCATGGCTCTGAAGGCGGCCGACGACGACTGAGGTGCGCGGGTGGCGGCCGTGCCCGATCCCTCCCGGGTCGGGTCCGCCCGCTCAGGTGGGCCGGCGGGGCAGCAGGCCCATGGCCTGCGAGGCCCGGGAGGCGGTCGCCGATGCCACCAGCTCGGCCTTGGCCGACCCGATGTCGAGGATCGCCTCCACGCCACCCCGGTCGGCCGCCAGCTTGGCGTAGCGCTCCCGTACCGGGCGCAGCAGCTCGATGAGGGCCGCCGCCACGTCGGCCTTGAGGGGACCGTAGGAGGAGTAGCCCTGGGCCGCCTCCTGGGGGCTGCGCCCGGTTGCCGCGCCCAGCAGCTCCAACAGGTTGGAGACCCCGGGCTTGGACGCCGGGTCGTAGACCACGTCGGTCCCGCTGTCGGTGACGGCCCGCTTGACCTTGCGCTCGATGTCGGCGGGCTCGTCGACGACATAGATCGTGCCCTGAGGAGATTCCACCGACTTGGACATCTTGCGGGTGGGCTCCTGGAGATCCATCACGCGGGCGCCGACGGGCGGGATCGCCGCCTCGGGCACGGTGAAGGTCGGTCCGTAGCGATGGTTGAACCGGTTGGCCAGGTCCCGTGCCAGCTCGAGGTGCTGGCGCTGGTCGTCGCCCACCGGTACGCGGTCAGCGTCGTAGAGGAGGATGTCGGCAGTCTGGAGCACCGGGTAGGTCAGCAGGCTCGCCCGGACGGACTCCTGCCCGGCGCCCTTGTCCTTGAACTGGGTCATTCGACGCAATTCGCCGAACGTCGCCGTGCACTCGAGCAGCCAGCTCAGCTGGGTGTGCTGCGGCACGTGGCTCTGCACGAACAGCGTGCAGACGTCGGGATCCAGGCCCGATGCCAGGAGGATGTTCGCCACATCCAGGGTGCGCTGGCGGAGCTCGGCGGGGTCGTGGTCCTGGGTGAGGGCGTGGAGGTCCACGATGAGGTAGTAGGCATCGTGCTCGTGCTGGGCGGTGGCCCAGTGGCGGAAGGCCCCCAGGTAGCCACCGATGTGCATGTCGCCGGTCGGCTGCACACCCGAGAGGACCCGTGTCATGGGCGCCGATGCTACTGGTCGGGCCGGCCCGGGAGGCCGGCCTGGCACGGCAGCATGCGCGGTGCCAGGCCTGGATCTCGGTAGTGTCGTCTCGTGCCGTACGAGGTCCGCACATCGGTGTTCGAGGGCCCGTTCGACCTGCTCCTGCACCTGATCACGTCCCAACAGGTCGACCTGTACGAGGTCCGTATCAGCCACATCGTCGACGCCTATCTGGCCGAGCTCGAGCACATGGAGGCCCTCGACCTCGACGTGGCGACCGAGTTCGCCCTCATCGCGGCCACGCTCATCGAGCTGAAGTGCCGGCGCCTGCTACCGGGGCGTGATGACGTCGAGGTCGACGAGGAGCTCGCCGTCTGGGAGGAGCGGGACCTGCTCCTGGCTCGTCTGCTCGAGTGCAAGACGTTCAAGGATGCCGCCTCGGTGCTGGTGGCGCAGATGCACGAGGCGTCCCGGTCATTGCCGCGGACGGCGGGACCCGACGAGCGGTTCCTCGGTCTGACCCCCGACGTCCTGGCCGGCGTGGGCCCGACGCAGCTGCGGGACGCGTTCATCAAGGCGACGGCTGCCCGGCCCCGACCGAAGGTCGACCTCGCCCACGTCCCCCCCGCCAGGGTGAGCGTGGGCGAGGCGGTGGCCGAGCTGGCCGAGGAGCTGCCGCCTCTGGGGATGGTCACGTTTCGCCGCCTGACGGCCGATCTCGCCGTGCCGGACGTGATCGTGCGGTTCCTCGCCCTCCTCGAGCTGTACAAGCAGGGCCGCGTCGACCTCGACCAGGGTGCGCACTTCGGCGATCTCAACGTGGCCTGGATGGCCGAGCCGGAGCCGGCCGAGCCGGTGATGCTGACTCTGGCCGGCCCGGGAGGCCTGCCGCAGGCGATCGCCGGTGAGGACGAACCATGATCGATCCCGACGCTTCGTCAAACGGCTCGGCCTCGACCGGAGACGAGGCGCGAGCCATCGAGGCCGTGCTCATGGTGGCGGCCGAGCCGGTCGCGCCCCATCTGCTGGCGGAGCTGCTCGAGGTGCCCACCGAGCAGGTGGAGGCCCTCTGCGACGAGCTGGCCGCCTCCTACGAGAAGGAGGAGCGGGGCTTCGCGCTGGTCCGGGTGGCCGGCGGCTACCGGTTCCAGAGCCATCCGGACCAGGAGCACTATGTCGAGCGGTTCGTGCTCGAAGGCCAGTCCTCTCGCCTCTCGGCTGCCGCCCTGGAGACGCTGGCCATCGTCGCGTACAAGCAGCCCGTCTCCCGGGCCCAAGTGGCGGCGATCCGGGGCGTCAACGTGGACGGAGTGGTGCGGGCGCTGACCCAACGGGGGTACATCGAGGCGGTGGCTCGGGATCCCGGTCCCGACCAGGCGGTGCTGTACGGGACGACAGCGCTGTTCCTCGAGCGACTGGGGCTCGACAGCCTCGAGCAGCTGCCATCTCTCGGCGATTTCGTTCCCGGTCCCGAGGTCGTCGAGGCGCTGGAGGAGGGACTGCGCCCGACCAGGGATGCCTGAGCCGGGCACCGGAGCACCGTCCGGCGGCGAGCGCGTCCAGAAGGTCCTCGCCCGGTTGGGCTTCGGCAGCCGCCGGGCCTGCGAGGAGCTCATCGTGGCGGGCAGGGTGCGCGTCAACGGCGAACGGGCTCACCTGGGCCGGCGCGTCGATCTCATGTCCGACTCCGTGGAGGTCGACGGGGTGCCCGTCGGGGTACGTCCTGGGCTCGTCTACTACCTGCTCAACAAGCCCTTGGGCGTCGTGACGACGGCGACCGATCCACAGGGCCGGCGGACCGTCGTCGAGCTGGTGCCCGAGCGCCCACGGGTGTTCCCCGTCGGGCGACTGGACGCGGCGACAGAGGGACTGCTGATCCTCACCAACGACGGCGAGCTGACCCAGCGGCTGAGCCATCCTTCGTTCGGCGTCGAGAAGGAGTACCTGGCGCAGGTGGAAGGCAAGCCCTCGCCGGGTGCGCTTCGCCGGCTCCGCGAGGGGGTGGAGCTCGAGGACGGCCTGACGGCACCGGCCTCGGTGGCGTCGGTGGGTCCAGGTCTCCTGCGCCTGGTCATCCACGAGGGCCGCAACCGACAGGTTCGACGCATGTGCGCGACCGTGGGCCACCCGGTGGTGCGACTGGTCCGGGCCCGGATCGGGCCGTTGGCCGACCGGCGGCTGGCGCCGGGACGGTGGCGTGAACTCACCGTCGTCGAGGTGCGGCGACTGGCGGAGGCGGCGGCACAGCCGGCCCCGGAGGCGGGCCCGAGCGCACGGCAGGCCCGGAAGACCGGCCCGGGGGCAAAGCCGGCCCGGAAGGCCGGCCAGGCGGGAGAGCAGGCCCGGGAGGGCGGCCAGGGGGGAGAGCCGGCCAGGGGAGCGCCACGCGGCGGACGGTAGGCTCCGGCATCGATGCCCCAGGCCGTCAGAGCCATCCGCGGCGCCACCACCATCGACGACGACAACGAGGAGCAGGTGACGACGCGCGTCCAAGCCCTCCTCGATGCCATCCTGGAGCGGAACGGGCTGGCCAAGGATGATCTCATCAGCATCGTCTTCACCGCGACCGACGACGTGGTCTCGATGTTCCCGGCCGCGGCCGCTCGGACCA
Source organism: Acidimicrobiales bacterium (assembly GCA_051984395.1). GTDB lineage: Bacteria > Actinomycetota > Acidimicrobiia > Acidimicrobiales > AC-9 > AC-9. The sequence goes on from JBPYEZ010000135.1 coordinate 5,756, forward strand.
TGGGCCTGGGCGACGTACCGCTGCTCTGCGCTCGGGAGCTGGCGGTCGTCGGAAGCGAGCCCCGCTGCATTCGGGTCCTGCTGCATGTGAACACCGACCGCGGACGGGATGAGATCGACCACGTCTACCTGGAGTCGGCTCGGGGGCTTCGAGATGACCTCCCCGGGTAGGGGCCCCGAGGCCCGCCGGGCGACCGTGGTGGGCACCGGGCTCATCGGAGGCTCGATCGGGCTGGCCCTGCGGTCCAGGGGCTGGCGTGTCACCGGCTCGGACACCGCCCCCGGGCGTGCGGAGCGGGCGCTCGAGCTGGGCGCTCTGGACGCCGTGGGCGCGGACCTCGAGGCCGAGGTGACGTTTCTCGCCACGCCGGTCTCAGAGGTGGTCGCCGCCGCTCGAGCGGCCCTGGACCACGGCGGGCCGGGTGGGACCGGGATCGTCACCGACGTCGCCGGCGTGAAGGCACCCATCGTGTCGGCGTTGGATCATCCTCGGTTCGTCGGTGGTCACCCGATGGCGGGCTCCGAGCAGGAGGGCATCGACGGAGCCGACCGCGAGCTCTTCGCCGGCGCGACCTGGGTGCTCACCCCCACGGCATCCACCGACCCCGAGGCGTTCACTCGGCTGCGGGCCGTGGTGACCTCGCTCGGTGCCGACGTCGTTGCCGTGCCACCCGAGCGCCACGACGATCTGGTGGCCGTCGTGTCGCACGTCCCCCACCTCACAGCAGCGGCGCTCATGGGCCTTGCCTCGGAGGGAGCAGAGCACCACGGCGCCCTGCTGCGCCTGGCGGCCGGCGGGTTCCGCGACATGACCCGGGTCGCGGCCGGGCATCCGGGGATCTGGCCCGACATCTGCGCCGAGAACTCGTCGGCCATCGTGACCGCGCTGGATCAGCTGGCGACCGATCTGTCGAAGGTCCGCGACGTCGTCGCCGGCGGCGATCGGGCGGCGCTGATCAGCATCCTCGAGCGGGCCCGCGAGGCCAGGCGCAACCTGCCCACGCGGCTGGCCCGCCCCGAGGACCTGGTCGAGGTCCGGGTGCCCGTGCCCGACCGACCCGGAGTGCTGGCCGAGGTGACCACGCTGGCCGGCGAGCTCGGCGTCAACATCGAGGACCTGGAGATCGCCCACTCGGCCGAGGGCGACCGGGGCGTGCTCGTCATGGTCGTGGATGCGGCGGCGTCCGACCTGGTACGGGGAGCCCTGCTCGCTCGGGGCTACCGTCCATCGCACCAGCGCCTCGAATGAGCCCGGGCATCCTCGAGGTCGAGGGCGGCGGTGCACTCCGCGGCCGGGTTCGGGTGCCAGGCGACAAGTCGATCTCACACCGGGCGATCCTCCTGGCGGCGAGGGCCGAGGGTGTGTCGCGGCTCTCGGGGCTCTCTGACGGTGACGACGTGGCCCGCACCGCGGCGGCCGTCGGTGCCCTCGGCGCCGAGGTGGTGGGCCGGGCGCCGGGTCTCGTCACCGTCACCGGTGGGTGTGGTCGTCTCCACGAGCCCGGGAGGGTGATCGACGTCGGGAACTCGGCCACGGCGATGCGACTGCTGGCCGGGTTCGTCGCCGCCTTCGACGGGCTGACCGTGCTCCAGGGAGACGCGTCAGTGGCGCGCCGGCCCATGGGGCGGGTGGTCGAGCCGTTGCGGCGCATGGGCGCCAGCGTCGACGGGCGCCGGGGCGCGACGCTCCCCCCGCTGGTCGTCCGGGGTGGGGGTCTGGCTGGGATCGACTACACGCCGCCGGTCGCCAGCGCCCAGGTGAAGTCGGCCGTCCTGCTGGCGGGCCTCGGGGCGGCGACCGACACCATCCTGCGCGAGCCGGTCCTCACACGCACCCACACCGAAGAGCTGCTGTCGGCGAGCGGAGCCACGGTCGAGGTCACCCGCGACGGGCACGGACAGGTCGTGCGACTGCGACCCTCGACGCTGTCGCCGCTGTCCCTGGAGGTGCCGGGCGACCCTTCCCATGCCGCCTTCTGGGTCGTCGCCGCCTCGATCGTGCCCGGCAGCGAGGTGGTGGTGGAGGGCGTGTACGTCGGGCCGGGACGATCGGGCTTTCTCGGCGTCCTCGAGCGCATGGGAGCGGCGATCGAGCTCCGCTGGCGCGACGACACCACCGCCGACATCGTCGCCCGCCACGCCCGGCTGCGCGGCACGGAGGTGACGGGCGCCGAGCTGCCGGCGCTGGTCGACGAGATACCGGTGCTGGCCGTGGCGGCGGCGATGGCGACAGGAGAGACGACCTTCCGCGACCTCGCCGAGCTGCGGGTCAAGGAGAGCGACCGGGTGGCGACGGTCGCAAGCGAGCTGTCCGCGCTCGGCGCCAGGGTCGAGGCCGTCGGTGACGACCTCGTCGTCGTCGGCGGGGCCCCGCTGCTGGGGACGGACGTCCGGTCGTACGGAGACCACCGCGTGGCGATGGCGATGGCCGTGGCCGGCCTGGCGGCGCGAGGCGGGACCAGAGTGGAAGGGTGGGACGCCGTCACCACCAGCTATCCGGGGTTCGTGGCCGACCTCGGGAAGCTCAGGTGAGCATGTCGCAGCCCGGCAAGCCGGTCATCGCCATCGACGGGCCGGCCGGTGCCGGCAAGTCGACTCTCGCCGCCGCGGTGGCCGCTCGCCTCGGCCTCGATCGACTCGACACGGGCGCCATGTACCGGGCCGTCGCCTTCGCCACCCTGCGAGATGGCGTCGACCCCGCCGACGCTCGGGCCGTGGGTGATGTCGCCCGCCGCGTGCGCATCGATCTGGGGCCCACAGTGCAGGTTGACGGGATCGACGCCACCAAGGAGCTCCGGGGCCCGGACGTGACCCGCGTGGTGTCCGCCGTCGCGGCCAATCCCGAGGTCCGCCGCGAGCTTGTCGGCCGGCAACGTGCATGGGTCGAGGCCAGGGGCGGGGGCGTGATCGAGGGACGCGACATCGCCACCGTCGTCTTCCCCGAGGCCGACCTGAAGGTCTTCGTCACGGCCGCTGAGTCCGAACGGGCCCGGCGTCGGGCGCTGGAGGCCGAGGCCACCGCACACGGTCGCGACGCCGCCGCGGTCGCCGCCGACCTGGCCAGGAGGGATCATCTCGACTCGACGAGAGCGAGCTCTCCTCTTGCCGTCGCCGAAGGAGCCGTGGTAGTCGACACCACGAGCCGGAGCGTCGAGGAGATCGTCGAGGAGGTGCTGGACCGACTGTGAAGCTGTCGTTGATCTTCTATGCCGTGGCGCGGGCGGTGCTCGTCGGGTGGTGTCGGCTCTATCACCGGCTCACCATCGAGGGGAAGCAGCACGTGCCGTCCGAAGGCCCCTACATCCTCGCTCCCGTGCACCGGTCGATCGTGGACACCTTCGCCGTCGGCGCCGTGACCCGACGGCGTCTGCGCTACATGGGCAAGGAGGAGCTCTGGAAGGTTCGATGGTTCGGCAGCATCATCTCCGCGCTCGGGGCCTTCCCGGTGCATCGGGACGCCACCGATCGAGAGGCGTTCCGTCGTTGCGTCGAGGTGATCGAGGGCGGGGAGCCGCTGGTGCTCTTTCCGGAAGGCACCCGCCGCTCGGGCCCGACCGTGGCCGATCTCCGTGAGGGCACGGCCTACCTCGCTGCCCGCACCGACGTCCCCATCGTTCCTGTCGGCATCGGTGGGTCGGAGATGGCCCTGCCCAAGGGGACGCGGTTTCCTCGTCCGGTCAAGATCCACCTGGTGATCGGCGAGCCGATGACCGTCAAGGTGGCCGCCGAGGGACGCAGCCGCGGCGCCTCGGTCCGCCGGGCGGACCGGGTGTCGAGGCGGGAGCTGCACGACGTCACCGAGCGCCTGCGCTCGGAGCTCCAGGCGCTGTTCGATCAGGCGCGGGCCCGGGCGGGCGACTGAGCAGGTGCTGTTCCGGGCCTGGGTGGAGCCAGGCGGGGAGCTCAGTCGGCCAGGGCGGCGAGTGCCTCGCTGGCGGCCATGGCCCTGTCGTCGGTGAGGCCGGCACGGCTGTCGGGCGGAGCCATCGCCAGCGACCCCACTGCGGTCGCCACGGCCCGAAGGAGGTCCCGAAGCTCGCGTGGCGGCGGGAAGTACTCGTCCTCGATCGTCACGTCCACGGCCTCCGTGCCGTCCTCGGGCGCCAGCCGGGCCACGACCGCCTCCACCAGCTCCTCGGGCGCCGAGGCGCCGGCGGTGACCCCGACCGTGCCCTCGAGGTCCTCGGGGAGCTCCTCTGCCGAGTTGACCCGGTAGACGCGACGGCATCCGGCCGAACGCGCCACCTTCTCCAGGGCCCGCGTGTTCGAGGAGTTGGCCGATCCGAGGACCACGACTGCGTCCGAGCGGCCGGCGATGGCCTTGAGCGCGGCCTGCCGGTTGGTGGTGGCGAAGCACAGGTCACTGCGGCCGGGCATCCACAGATCGGGAAACCGGTCCCGGGCCCGCTCCATGATGCCCGTCCACTCGTCGTGGCTGAGCGTCGTCTGGGCGAGCAGCGCCACCGGCGTGCCGGGGTCGGGCAGCTCGGTCACGTCCTCCTCGGATTCGACCAGCTGGACCGAGTCAGGAGCCACGGCGACGGTTCCCACGGCCTCCTCGTGACCCTCGTGGCCCACATAGACCACGGTGTAGCCCTTGCCGGCCCGGACCTTCACCTCGTGGTGCACCTTGGTGACGAGGGGGCAGACGGCGTTGACCACCACGCCGCCACTGGCCCGGGCGGCGGCCACGACCTCGGGGGCCGAGCCGTGGGCGCTGAGCATGACAGGGGCCCCGGGTGGCACCTCGGCCACGTCGTCGACGAAGACCACCCCGAGCCGGCGGAACCGCTCCACGACCACCCGGTTGTGCACGATCTCGTGGTAGCAGTAGACGGGCGGCTCGAAGACGCGCACCATCCACGCCAGCGCCTTGATGGCCATCTCGACGCCGGCGCAGAACCCTCGGGGCTGGGCCAGTAGTACCCGCTGGACGGTCACTTCGGCCCAGGCTACCGGCC
>JBPYEZ010000136.1:0-14556 GCA_051984395.1 Acidimicrobiales bacterium
CGGAAGAACTCCTCGTCCTTGGGGTTCGCTCCCGGGTAGCCGCCTTCGATGTAGTGGACCCCGAGGTGATCCAGCTGCTGCGCCACCCGAAGCTTGTCGTCGACGCTCAGCGACAACCCTTCCTGCTGGCTGCCGTCGCGCAGCGTCGTGTCGTAGATGTCGACCGCCGCGGGCGGCCCGGAGGGGCGGTCAACCGACATAGTCGAGCCAGTCCTTGTACCGGTCGATCTCGCCTCGCACGGTGGCGAAATAGGTCTCCTGGATGCTCCGGGTCATCGGTCCGGGACGTCCGTCACCCACGGCCCGGTCGTCCACCGAGGAGATCGGGACCACCTCGGCCGCAGTGCCGGTGAGGAATGCCTCCTCGGCGGTGTAGAGGTCACTGCGGTGGAGCGTACTCACCCCCACCTCGTAGCCGAGGTCGCGGGCGATCGCCACCACCGAGGCCTGGGTGATCCCCTCCAGGGCGCCGTCGCTGGGGGGAGGAGTCAGGATGCGCCCCCCCTTGACGACAAACACGTTCTCGCCCGAGCACTCGCTCACGTGACCTCGCGGCGACAGCATGACGGCCTCGTCGTAACCAGCCTTGAGCGCCTCCACCTTGGCCATGGACGAGTTGATGTACATGCCCGTCGCTTTGACCGCGGTCGGAATGGCGTTGGGATCGTGACGCAACCAGGTGCTGATCTTCACCCGCACCCCCGAGGCCACCCCCTCGTCGCCCAGGTAGCTCCCCCATGGCCACACGGCGATGGCCACGTTGACCTCGGACGACAACGGGTTGAGGCCCATCTCGCCGTAGCCGAGGTAGACGATGGGACGGATGTAGCAGGAGTCGAGCCCGTTCACCTGCACGGTCTGCTTGGTCGCAGCGACGAGCTCCTCGTGGCTGTAGGGGACGTCGATGAGGAAGACCTTGGCCGAGCCCAGCAGGCGGGTGATGTGCTCGCGAAGGCGGAAGACGGCCGGACCCCTCGGGGTGGCGTAGGCACGGATGCCCTCGAAGACACCCGATCCGTAGTGGAGGCTGTGGGTGAGCACATGGATCCTGGCCCGATCCCAGTCGACCAGCTCGCCGTCCATCCAGATCTTCTCGCTCGGTGTGATCGGCATGTCGCTACACCCTCTCTGCGATGGCATCGCCGATCTCGGCGGTGGTTCCCATGGTCGCTCCTGCAGAGGCGGACTCGGTGAGATGGTCGAGCACCGCCTTGGTGATGCGGGCGGCGGCGTCGGCCTCGCCCAGATGGTCCAGCATCATCCCCGCCGATCGGATGGCGGCCAGTGGGTTGGCCCGGCCGGTGCCGGCGATGTCATGGGCGGCACCGTGCACCGGCTCGAAGAGCGAGGGGCCGGTTCGCGCCGGGTTGAGATTGGCGGAGGCGGCCAGGCCGATGCCGCCGGCGACGGCGCCGGCGAGATCGGTGATGATGTCGCCGAACAGGTTGTCGGTCACCACGACGTCGTACCGCTGCGGGTCCTCCACCAGATAGATGCAGGCCGCGTCCACGTGGTTGTAGGTGGTGTCCACTCCAGGGAACTCGGCGCCGACCTCGTCGAAGGTTCGCTGCCAAAGGTCGCCGGCGAAGGTGAGCACGTTGGTCTTGTGCACCAGAGTGAGGTGGTGCCGGGGCCGACGCTGGGCGAGGTCGAAGGCGAAGCGCACGCAGCGCTCGGCGCCGTAGCGGGTGTTGACCGAGCCCTGGGTCGCCACCTCGTGGGGTCCCCCACGACGGAGAAAGCCGCCCTCGCCGGCGTAGGTCCCCTCGGTGTTCTCTCTCGCCACGACCAGGTCGAAGGGGCGCCGGCCGGGGAGGCTGACGAACGGCCGCAGGTTGACGTAGAGGTCCAGCTCGAAGCGCATGCGGAGGAGCAGGCCGCGCTCGAGCGCGCCGGGCGGCACGTCGCGGCTGCCCAGCGGGGGACCGATCGCCCCGAGGAAGACGGCGTCCAGGCCCCGCAGCTCCGCCAGCACGCTGTCGGGGAGGGCCTCACCCGTGCGCAGGTACCGCGCCGCCCCGAGGTCGTAGTCGACCGTGTCCAGCCGCACGCCGACGGCGGACACGACCTTCATGGCCTCGGCGACGACCTCCGGCCCGATACCGTCGCCGCCTATGAGGCCCACCTTGTGTGGGGTCAACTGCGCTCCCGAGAAATGAAAAACCGCCCACTGTGTGGACGGTCGACGAGGCACACACCGGGAGGTGTGCGCCTACGGAATGATCGATACCTGGGTGGCGGTCACAGCGAAGCAAGTGTCGCCCAGCGGCGATCACCCGTCAACCCGGAAGCAGGCGAAGGCGGCCTGGACGGCGGGGTCACCCGGGCCGATAGCCTCGTGCGGGTGAGCGAGACCCACCTCACGCCAGAGACCTACGAGCGGCTGCAGGCCGAGCTCGACGACCTGACCAGCCGAGGCCGGGTGGAGATCGCCCGGGCCATCGAGGCGGCCCGGGCCCTCGGAGACCTGTCCGAGAACGCCGACTACCACGCGGCCAAGGACAGCCAGGGGAAGATGGAGACCCGCATCCGCCAGCTCCAGGCCCTGCTCGGCTCGGCGGTGATCGTCGAGGGCGCGACCCCCGACGGCGTGGTCATCGCCGGGGCGGTGGTGAGCCTGCGCTACGAGGGCGACGACAGCGTCGAGCGCTTCCTCGTCGGCTCCATCGAGGAGCGCCGCGACGACGCCTCGGTCGTCTCACCGGGCTCACCCCTCGGGCAGGCCCTGATGGGGCACCGGCCGGGCGACACCGTGGAGTACGAGGCCCCCGGCGGCACGCTCAAGGTCGACATCGTCGACGTCGGCGCCTAGGCCGCCGCCCCGCAGCCCGACCCGTATCCTCGGTGGTGGTGAACGGGGATCTCGATCCACCGCCCTTGCCGCCCGGCCGACGGGTGCGGCTGCCGGGACGGGGAACGACCTTCGTTCGGGAGCTGGGGGGCCCGCCGGACGCGCCAACCGTCATCCTGCTGCACGGCTGGACGGTGACCGCCGACCTCAACTGGTTCCCCAGCTATGGCCCGTTGGCGGACCGGTTCCGCGTGCTCGCGCTCGACCAGCGGGGCCACGGCCGCGGGCTCCGCTCCTGGCGGCCGTTCCGCCTGGAGGACTGCGCTGACGACGTGGCCGCCCTTGCCCGGGTCACGGACACGGACCACGCCATCGTCGTCGGCTACTCGATGGGCGGCCCGGTGGCCCAGCTGGTCTGGCGCCGTCATCCCGACCTGGTCGAGGGGCTGGTGCTGTGCGCCACCAGCGCCCGGTTCGTGCGAGAGCCCCCCGAGCGCCTGCTCCTCGCCGGCATGATGGGGCTGTCGGTCGCAGCCCGCCTGACCCCAGGCGTGCTGTCCCGCCAGGTGGCGGGCTCGTTCACCCGCCGGCGACTCAACGGCACCGGCCTCGGTTGGGCCGTCGCCGAGCTCGATCGCAACGACCCTGTCGCCCTGCTCGAGGCCGGCGCCGCCCTCCGCGGCTACGACGCCCAGGACTGGATCGGCACGATCGACGTGCCGACCGCCGTCGTCGTCACGACCGAGGACCAGGTCGTGGCTCCCCGGCGACAGCTCGCTCTCGCCGGCGCCATCCCTGACGCGACGGTGCACCCCGTCGCAGGTGATCACGGGGTGTGCGCCGCCCGGCCGCAGGCGTTCGTGCCCACTCTCGTCGAGGCCTGCGGGCTCGTGGCCCGTCGGGCCGCCCGGCCCACGGCCACTCGATAGCGTCCCGCCTGGCCCTGGGCCGTCGCCGGTTCGGGGCCCGCCGCTCGTCGGGCCGCTCGACCTACCCCTTTGGGTCGTTTTGGGCACCTGGAGGGGAGGATCGGGGCGAGGGAGCGGCGAATCCCAACCCTCGTGCTCCGCAGCCGCGAGGCGCACGAGTCGCCTCGCGGGGTGGCCTGCTCCCCGAGCTTCACAGCGCCGGCCGGCGACGGTCAGTTCCAGGGCGGCGGGCGTCGATCCCTCGGCCTGACCGAGTCGCTCGAATGGGCCCTCGAGTCCCGTTCCCGGTCGATTCGCGTCCTGGCGCGCACGACGCTCACCGTGGACGCCTGGTCCATGTCGGTCCGGGGGCCGCTCGGCACCGCCCGAGGCCGCTTCAGCTCGACACCGCGGCGCATCACCGCGGCCCCGCTGGCGAGCCGCCCGCCCGAGGCCGATCCCCGCTCCGGCACCGTGGACTGGGAGATGTCCGACCTGCTCCGGCTGGCGCCGCTGCGGGCGGTGGTGTGGTGCGCCATGGCCCTCGTGGTGCTGGGGTCGGTGGCGGTGATCGACCACTATCCGATCGGGTCGCCGACGGCGTACGTCGGCCGTCTGGCTCCGACCCACGTCGTCCTCGTCGACCCGCCTCCGGCGCCCCCGCCCCCTCCGGTCGCGCCACCGACGACGGTCGCTGCCGCCATCGCCACCGCCGCCAGCCCCACCACTACGGTCGTCCCACCCAAGCCCAAGCCTGTCCCGGCGCTTTCCCTCTCGGGCACAACCGGCGGGGTGTGGGCCGCCCTGCGCCAGTGCGAGTCGGGTGGCAACTACCAGGAGAACACCGGCAACGGCTTCTACGGGGCGTACCAGTTCGTCTGGTCGACGTGGACGAGCATGGGCTTCCCTGGCCGGCCCGACCAGGAGCCACCGGCCATGCAGGACCAGGCCGCTCAGCAGCTTCAGGCCCGGAGCGGGTGGGGCCAGTGGCCGGCCTGCAGCCGCAAGCTCGGCCTCAGCTGAGCGCGCCGGCCTCCGGGCTCCACCTCACGACACCCAGCCCGCCGCCTTCTCCACCTGCCGGGCGGCGTGGACGACGGCGGCGCCGTACCGCCGGCCGGGCGCCCGCGTGGTCCGTTCGACCGGGCCCGACACCGAGACCGCAGCCACGACTCGCGCGTCCCGGTGCACCGGGGCGCTGACCGACGCCACGCCCTTCTCGCGCTCCTCGACGCTCTCGACCCACCCTCGCCGGTCGACAGGGAGGTCCCCGCGCAGCACGGCACCCGCCGAGCCGCGGTCCATGGGCAGGATCGCCCCGACCGCCACGATGGTGCGCAGGCTGTGGGGCGACTCGAGGGAGGCCACGCACCGTCGAGCTTCGCCGGCCGGGACGTACAGCTGAGCGCTCTCCCCCGTCCGGTCCCTGAGCACCTCGAGGGCGGCTCGCGCCGTCACCGCGAGGGGTGGACCCGTCAGGGCGGCGGCACCCAGATCCGTGAGCCGGGTCCCCAGGCAGAAGCGACCTTCGACGTCGCGCTCCACCAGGCCGTGACGACCGAGGGCCTGTCCCAGGCGGTGGGCCGTGGCGCGGGTCAGCCCGGTGCTCTCGACCAGTTGGGTGAGCGTCGCCGGCCCGGGCTCGAGGGCGACGAGGATGGCGACCGCCTTGTCGAGGACGCCGACGCCGCTTACACTCTCTTCCATATAGCGGGATATGATATCTCAATATATGAGACATCTAGCGCCGTCAGACATCGAGAGCTGTGAGACAACGGGCAACCAGCCAGGAGCGCGAGCTGTGGCCAAGACGTTGAGTGAGAAGGTCTGGGACCGCCACGTGGTGCGGGCGGCCGAGGGCGAGCCCGACCTCTTGTACGTCGACCTGCACCTGGTGCACGAGGTGACGTCCCCGCAGGCCTTCGACGGGCTGCGGCTGGCGGGACGGCCCGTGCGCCGCCCCGACCTCACGCTGGCCACCGCCGATCACAACGTGCCGACGCTCGACATCGACCGGCCCGTGGCCGACCCCATCTCCGCCCGTCAGCTCGAGGTGCTGGCGACCAACTGCGACGAGTTCGGGATCACGCTGTACCCGATGGGCCACGCCGACCAGGGGATCGTCCATGTCATCGGCCCCGAGCAGGGCATCACCCAGCCGGGGATGACGATCGTGTGCGGCGACAGCCACACCTCGACACACGGCGCCTTCGGCGCGCTGGCCTTCGGCATCGGTACCAGCGAGGTCGAGCACGTGCTCGCCACCCAGACCCTCCCCCAGCCCCGTCCAGGAACCATGGCCGTTCGGGTGGACGGCTCGCTGCCGGCTGGGGTCGTGGCCAAGGACGTCATCCTCGGCATCATCGGGCGGATCGGCACGGGGGGCGGCATCGGCCACATCATCGAGTACCAGGGGACGGCCATCCGCTCGCTGTCGATCGAGGGGCGGATGACCGTCTGCAACATGAGCATCGAGGCCGGCGCCCGGGCGGGGATGATCGCTCCGGACGACACGACCTTCGCCTACCTGGAAGGGCGACGGCACGCGCCGGTGGGACGGGCCTGGGAGTCCGCCCTCGAAGACTGGCGCCGCCTGGTCAGTGACCCTGACGCTCGCTTCGATCGCGTGGTGGACATCGATGCCTCCTCTCTGTTGCCGCACGTGTCGTGGGGCACCAACCCCGCCCAGGTGGCGGCGATCGACGGTGCCGTGCCCGACCCGGAGAGCTTCTCCCGCCCGGCCGAGCAGGAGTCGGCGACACGGGCCCTCGGCTACATGGGCTTGACGCCGGGGACGCCGGTACGTGACATCGCCGTCGACACGGTGTTCATCGGATCGTGCACCAACGCCCGGCTCGAGGATCTGCGGGCGGCCGCCTCGGTGCTGGACGGCCGCCACGTCCGCTCAGGGATGCGGGCCCTCGTGGTGCCGGGCTCGAGAAGGGTCAAGGCCGACGCCGAGGCCGAGGGTCTGGACCGGGTCTTCTCCGCCGCCGGCTTCGAGTGGCGCGACGCCGGCTGCTCCATGTGCCTGGCCATGAACCCGGACAAGCTCAGCTCGGGCGAGCGGTGCGCGTCGACATCCAATCGCAATTTCGAAGGTCGTCAGGGCCGCGGCGGGCGCACACACCTGGTCTCGCCCGCGGTGGCTGCGGCCACCGCCGTGGCCGGCCACTTCGCCACCCCTGACGACCTCGGCTGAGCAGAGGGGAGCTGTCCCATGGAACCCGTACACGTCGTCGCCGGCACCGCCGTCCCCCTGGCCCGGGCCGACGTCGACACCGACCAGATCATCCCGAGCGACTGGCTCAAGCGTGTGGAGCGCACCGGGTTCGGTGCGGGGCTGTTCGCCGAATGGCGGGACGACCGCGACTTCGTGCTGAACCGGCCCGAGCACGCCGGTGCCACCATCCTCGTGGCCGGAGCCAACTTCGGTACCGGCTCCTCCCGTGAGCACGCCGTCTGGGCGCTGCAGGACTACGGGTTCCGGGCCGTTGTATCACCCCGGTTCGCCGACATCTTTCGCAACAACTGCACCAAGGGAGGGCTGGTGCCTGCCGAGGTCGATCCCGACACCGGCCAGGCCCTGCTCGACGCAGTGTCTGCCGACGCCACCCTCGAGATCACCGTCGATGTCGAGCGACGGACCGTGTCGGCCCCAGCGGCCGGCATCGAAGCCCCGTTCGCCGTCGACGACTTCACCCGCGATCGTCTCCTGGCGGGGATGGACGACATCGACATGACCATGCGCCACGACGACGCCATCGCCTCCTACGAGCGCCAGCGCCCCGCCTGGATGCCGCTCACAACCGCCTGAGGCCGGCCCGGGAAAGAACCCGCAGGCGGAGAGCGCCCCTGGCCCGGTCGCCTACCCTACGGAGACGTCGGCGCCGGAGTCGACGAGCCACCGGTGTTGGTGGCGGGCGCCTGGAGCACGGTCACCTCGCCGACCCGCCAGCCGGCGTTGATCTTGTTCATGGTGAGAACGATGCGCAGCTCGTCGGCCTGGGGCGCGTTGAAGTTGCGGTTGACGATCGTCTGGTCGACCACGGCGTACACGCTGGCGGAGTTGTTGGTGGCGGACTGGACGTAGATCGAGCTGATCTCCCCCCGGCTCTGGGCCTGGGCGGACTCGAGCTGCTGGCGGATCTGGGGACCGAAGAACTGCTGGGCCTGCTTGGCGAAGTCGCCCGTGGCGTAGGAGGTGATCCGCTTGAAGTCGGCGTTGACCGTGCGAGAGTCGAAGTTGGTGAGGGCAATCAGGAAGTTCCGGCCCGTCTGCTCGGCCGTGGACCGGTTGGCGGCCTGGACGCGCAGGCCGTTCCACCAGATGCCGAACAGCGCGGCGAGCGCGATACCGATCGCCGCCAGGACCGCCAGCACGCGCACCAGCCACCGCGGGGTGCCGGTGCGAGCCCGTCGGCCGCGTTTGCCGCCCTCGGTGACGACGACGTACGGCTCGCTACTGGTGGCGGTGTCGGGACCGGCCGCGATCTCGTGGTCGGCCAGCGTCGTCGCCGTGGTGCCGTTGTCCGGGCCCGTAGGCACCTCGGTCGGGCTCTCGTCCCACTGCGCCCGGTCGTCGATCTCCTCGACGTCCCGGGATCGGCGAGATGCCCGAAAGCCCCCGACGGTTCGCACGCCTCGTACGCCTCGCTCGCTCATCCGGCCCTCCACCAGGGATGGGTCGCGAGCACGGCACCGGATGCCGGGCCCCGACCATCCTGAAAGTTGTGCGTCGTGTGCTCTGACTCTGGTCGGCTACAGCTCACGCCCACTGTGTTGTTCGCCGTCTGGACGGCGGAGTCCTGCGACCTGGCGCCCCGTCGGCTGTTCATCACGCCTCCCGGCGGTGGCGACGGCTGGCCAGACCCAGCCCCGTGACCAGGAACAATGCCATCAGCGACGGGATGAGGATGACGGCGCCTTGGGGCCCCGAGGACCGCGAGCCGGGCATGGTGTAGGAGGCCGGTATGGCGTTGGGGTCGCCGGTCTCGTTGCCCCGCACCCGGGACTCGCCGGCCGGCGGCGGGATCACCTTGCTGCCCCCCGACGGCTGGAAGCCCGGCTGGCTCGCCGGTCCCGGGCCCGCACCGAACTCGGTGTCGCAACCGGGACCCGGCTTGATGGGCGGCAAATCGTGGTGGGGGTTGTAGGAGATGGCCGGGGGCTGGCCCGGCGGCAGCAGGAGGTAGGTGCGCAGCCAGTTCTGCGGATGAGCCGGGTCGCCGGGGTAGAGCCCCTTGGTCGTGCCGAGCGGCGTGATGGCGTCGACGGGGCCGAAGAACTCCTGATTGGTGCTCAGGGTGGTGTCGAGGTTGTTCAGGTTGACCGGCTCGGCCGTGTTGGCCGTGATCCGGCCGAAGTCGTGCAGCAGGCAGGCCAGCTCGGGCTTGTTGTCGGCGATCAGACCTCCCAGGGTCTGGCCCAGGCGGATGCCGTTGGCGAAGAGATGAACGGTGTCGAAGCGGTGGTCGGCCAGGACCTGGCTCAGCACGGCCGTGTTGGCGATCGCCTGCTGCAGCTCGGGTCCGTCGTTGCCCACGGCGTTGAGGATCGGGGGCGAGTTGGCCAGCAGCGCCTGGAACTGCTGCTGGTAGTGGAGGAACTCCTGGGAGAAGGCCAGGTTGCTCTGGGTCAGGGCGCGCAGGTCCTGACCACGGCCCGCCAGGGTGACGGCCAGCTCGTGCACGGCCGTCGTGAGGTCCTGCTTGGGTATGGCATTGAAGAGGTTGTCCACGATGTTGATGACGTCCCCGACGTTGGGAGGCGTGCCGACGGCCGCCACCGGCACGGTGGCGCCGTTGGCCAGGGGAGGCGACGTGCCACCCCGCTGGGGCTGGAAGTCGACGGACTGCTCGCCCAGCGGGTTGGCCCGGACGACGCTGGCGGCCACATCGCCGGGCAGGCTCTTGCCCGGGTCCAGCGACACGGTGACCGTCACCGACCGGTTGCCAGTGTTGAGCTTCACCGACGTCACCGTTCCCACCGTGACGCCGTTGCTGCTGGCGGTCAGTCCCTTGATGAGCCCCGCCGTGTCGGGCAGCACGGTCTTCACCGTCGTCCTGGGTGCGAAGGGATCGCGCAGGAGGACGAACACGCCGTAGGCCGTGAGCCCCAGGCTGACAGCCAGGAAGGCGGCGAGGTTGAGGAGTACGCGGCGTGAGATCATGACTGCGGAGGTCCGGGGACGTTGTGACAGGAGGCAGCCGGATCGTTGGGCTGCTCGCCGCCGCCGGGGACGCCACACACGATCAGGTCGTTGAGTATCTGGCCGAAGTTGTTCTTGATGCCACCTGAGACGTTGACGTTGTGCTGCCAGGCGTAGAAGAGCAGGTTGCCCAGGTCGGACTGACGGTCGGCCACGGCCTGGGTCACCGACCTGAACGCGCTGAACTGCCGGTTGATCTGCGGCATGTAGGTGTTGAGGATCCCGAGGTTCTGCACCGACAGGTTGGTCAGCGACGCCATCAGATCGGCGAACCGGTTGGCCTGGTCGTTGAGCACGCGTGTGGTCTGGGCAAAGTTGGCGATGGCCTCGACCTGAGACTGCGCCGCCGGCGCCTCGGTCGAGGCGAACTGATCGAGGTTGTGCACGAGGGTCTGGATGGTCTGGGTCTGTCCCGCGTACCCGGCGGTGACGTTGGTCAGGTCGTCGATGAGCCGGTGCAGGGTCGGACCCTGGCCGCCGAAGCCCACCGCTCCTTCGTGCATCAGCGTGGCGATCTGGTTGGCGGACAGGCCGGCGAACACGTCGGTCCCGGACTTGATCAGCTGCTCGAGCCCCGGCACGTCCTTGGTCTTGGTGATCGTCGCCCCATCTGCCAGCAGCGGCGCGTTGGGCTGCTTGGTGTTGGGCACCAGCTGGATGATGTTCTGGCCGAGCAACGAGTCCTGGGTGATCTCGGCCGTGACGTCGCTGGGCACCTTCGCCGACCGGTTGACCGTTAGCCCCAGGCGCGCCTGGCCGCCGACGACGCTGGTCGAGGAGACGTGGCCGATGATCACGTCGGCCATCTCGACCGGGGTCCCGCTGGTGGTGGCCTCGATGTCGGGGAACGTGGCGCTGGCCGACACCATGTCCGAGCCGTTACCACAGCTGGCCAGACCGGCGGCCAGCCCGAGGACAGCGACCCCGGCGGCGATCCTGGGCAGCCGTCGAGTCATCACAGTCCCCCCAGGACGCCGCCGGTGCTGTTGGGCGCGTTCTGGCGGTTGGGCATGGGCGGGAGCGAGGGCACGGTCAGCGACGGCGTGGTTGGCGGCGGCGCCTGACCGGTCCCGGCGGCACCAGGTGGGTTGTTGGGCGGTGGGCCCTGGGCGGCCTGGGCCCGCTGCCCCGGGGTCAGGCCAGGAATGGAGGCCATCCCCGCACCGAACAGCGCCGCCGGCGAGCAGCCTGGTCCCGACTCCTGGTTGAGGATGCAGGGCACGGCGTTCAGGATGGGGTCGAAGTAGTGCGTGCCGACGTCACCACAGTGATGGTCGGCTGTCGGGTTGGTCGCTCCCTTGGCCTCCAACCTGCGACAGACCCCCGAGAGACGGTCGCGGATGCGCGACTCGATCAGCGACGAAGTGGTGTTGGGGTCGCTCTGGGCGTTCTCCACCAGCCAGTTGTGCTGGGGGTCGTAGGCACGGTGGGCGCCGGCGAAGAGGTTGACGGACGCGGCATTGGCTAGGTCGAGCGACGCCAGGTTGCGGTCGAGGGTGCGAGTGGTGGTGGTGAGGACGCCGAGGTCGTCGTGCAGGCCCCCCAGGTTGGGCGAAAGTAGGTCGGCGACCTGGGCACTGGCGTTGTTGAGCTGGGTGATCGTGTCGCCCAACGTCTGACCACCGTTCTGGATGAGGACGGCCGACACCGTGTTGTAGTCGTGGATCAGCTGGGTGATGGTCTGGGTCCTCGTGTCCAGAGCGCCCGTCAGCTGGGCGAGGGCGCCGTTGAGCTGGCCCAGGTCGTTGCCCTTGTCGGCGAGCAGCTGGAGCGTACCGGCGGCGTTGTGAATGAGGTCGTTGAGCTTGGCGCCGTTGCCGGCGAGCACCTGGGCCAGGTTCGTCGTGAGATCGGCGGCGCCCTGGGGGTTGATGGCGCCAAGGAACTTCTTGAGCCCCGCCAGCACCTCGTCGGCGGAGACGGGCACGGTCGTCCGGGACAGCGGGATGACCGACCCGTCGGCCAGCTGCGGCCCGCCGGTGTATGCCGGCGAGAACTGCACGTAGCGCTCACCGAGCAACGACTGGCCGACCACGGCGGCGCTGGCGCCGACGGGAAGCGGGTACTTGTTCTTGTCCTTGATCTGCATCGTCACGAGGACGTGGTCGGCCTGGTTGTCGACCCGTGTGACCGTGCCCACGTTCACGCCGAGCACGGTCACCGGCGAGCTCGGGTAGAGGTCGATGCCGTTGGAAAAGTTGGCCTTCACGGTGTAGCTGGAACCGCCGGCCGTCGAGCAGGCGCTGAGCCCCACGGCCAGGAGGCCCAGGACCGCCAGGACGAGGAGGCTCCGGAGCCGGCCGAGCCCCGATCGGCGTCGGTGGGGTGCGAACGGCGGGCGAAGGCGGAGCCGCATCAGTGACCTCCCACCAGGGGGCCGACGATGTCCTGCAGGGACTGGGCGTTGGCGCCCGGTCCGCTCGTCGACGAGCCGCCCGCGGCGGGAATGCCGCCCGAAGATGCAGCCGGTGAGGCGCCCGACGACGAGGAGGGCGACGAGGACGACGGGAACGGGCCGCCCGCCGGCACCGGACCAGTCGCCGGTTGCGGTGTGCACTGGGACGAGCCGTGGGGGTGCTCGGCCGGATCAGGCCCGAGGATGGCCGTGAGGGCCTGGTCGAAGTCGCCACAGGAGCCGAAGATGGCGTCCTCTCCGAGGGGTCCCGGGTTCTGGAGGAAGGTGTTGGCCCAGCTGGGATTGGGGATGTTGTTGGGTCCGGAGACACCGATCGAGCTGTAGGCCTGGACCGTGTCGCCGAGGTCGGCTACCGCCTCGGCCAGGTCGGTCTGGTGCCGGCCGACGATGCCGAGGTCGGTGTGGAGCTCGGCCAGGATGGAGTCGAGCTTGCCCTTGTTGGCCCCGACCAGAGCAGAGGTCTGGATCGCCATCTGCTCGCTCTGGTTGAGAAGGTTGGAGAGGGCGTCCTTCCGCTGGGCCAGGCCGTTGACCACGATGCCCAGGTTGTCGACGATCGACACCAGCTGCTGGTCGTGGTTGGCGAGCGTGCCCGTCACCGTCTTGGCCGAGTCGATCAGGCTGCTGACGGTCCCTGAGCGCTGGTTGACGGTGCCGAGGAACTTGTTGAGCCCGTCGGCGATCGTGCCCACCTCCGCCTGCTTGCCCTGGGTCACGGCGGCCAGGTCCTGGATCAGGTTGTTGAGCGCGGGCCCGTCGGCCTGCTCGAGGCGGGGAGCGGACTCGTTCTGCAGGTCGAGCAGCTCGGTGGGCGTGGTCGTCTTGGTGATCTGACCGCCCGAGCCCATCAGATGGGACCAGTCGTGACCGGTGTCGATCCGGATGTCCTTCTTGCCCAGCAGGGTCTCCACGTAGACGTCGGCCGTGGAGTCCTGCGGTATCTGCACCCCGTGGTTGATCTGCATCCCGAGGTCGGCCCTGTTGCCGTTCAGCTTGACCGAGCTCACCTGACCCACCACGACCCCGGCGAGGATCACGCTGTCGCCCGACTGCATGCCGGCGGTGTCGGAGAAGCTGGCGCTGATCGCGTAGCGGTTCTTCACGATGTCCGAGTTGAGCCCGATGGCGCCGGCCGTCACGGCCAGGATGACGACGATGGCGATGGCTCCGATGATCTTGGGATTGCGCTCGGTGAACGACTTCGGGCCGCGCCCCAACTTGGACCCCGAGAAGTTGAGCTTGCGCCAGAAGGGCTCGCGGACGAACGCCATCAGCCTGCCCTCCCGAAGGAGGCGAAGTTGGTGATGCTCGACACGCTGGAGCGGTTGGCGGATCCCGACACCGCCGGCGCTGGGGCGCCGGCGGAACCGCTGGGAGACGCTTGCAATGGGTTCCCCGAGCTCGGCTGCGATGGGTTCTGGTTCGTCGGCTGCTCGTACGAGCAGTCCGAGGGCGTGCCTGGGCCGCCCTCGTTGGCGAGGCAGCCGTAGATCACCCGGACGGCGAACCATTGGCCGTAGGAGGCGATGTTCGAGTAGCCCTGCAGCCCCTCCGGGAGCGTGGCCAGGTCCTTCTCCAGGTCGACGTGGTGCTGCGCCAGCACGTCGGAGATGCCCTGGAGGTTGTTGACCAGCTGGTCGATGTTGCCCCGGTTGTTGGCGAGCAGGTTCTTGAACTGCTCGGCCAGCTGCGAGAACTCCACCACGGCCGTGTCGAGGTCGTTGTTGCGAGCGACCAGGCTCTGCGACAGCGCGTTGAGGTTGTTGATCAGGTGGTCGAGGTCGCCACTCCGCTGAGCCAGAGCGGTGAGCACAGTGTTGAAGTTGTCGATCACCGAGCCGACCTGTTGGTTGAGGTTGCCGAGAGTGCTGGAGACGGTGGACGTGTTGCCGAGCAGCTGGGTCACCTGGTCCTGGTTCCCCTGCAGCGCGCCCACCATGGCCTGCACGAAGAGGTTGCCCTCCTGTGGATTGATGGCGCGTATGAAGGGCCCGAGGGCGTTGAGGAAGGCGTCGATGTCGGCGTCGGACACGGCCTGGTTCAGCGGGATCGTCGAGCCCGACGACATGACCCGTCCACTCGAGCCCGGATAGACGTAGAGGTACTTCTCGCCGAGGACGTTGCGGTAGCGGAGGCCGACCTGCGTGCTGGAGCGCAGGGGCACGCTCTTGTCGACGGTGAAGGTCACAACGGCGTGGCCGTGATCGGTGGTGACCTTGCTCACCTGTCC
>JBPYEZ010000137.1:0-2870 GCA_051984395.1 Acidimicrobiales bacterium
TCCAGGACAACGTGTTCGCGATCTTCAACGGGCTGGGGACGCCGACCCACATCGCCGTCCAGCAGTTCCTCAACACCGAACGCGTGCCAGATCTGTTCGTGGCCTCCGGCTGTGACTGTTGGAACAACCCCAGCAAGTACCCGTACACGTTCGGGTACCAGACCGACTACACGATCGAGGGCAAGATCACCGGGCAGTACGTCAAGAACAACTACGCCGGAAAGAAGATCGGCTACCTCTACCAGAACGACGACTTCGGCCAGGGAGGAGTCCAAGGCCTCGACCAGCAGATCCCCAAGTCGTCGGTGGTGAGCAGGCAGAACTACGTTCCGACCAACGTTGATGTCGGACCGCAGGTGGCAGCGCTGCAGGCGTCCGGTGCCGAGGTTGTCGTGCTGTACACCGTCACACCGTTCACCGCCCTCACTCTCGCGGCAATGGCCAAGATCGGCTACCACCCCCAGATCGTGACCTCGAGCGTGAGCGCCGACCCGGTCTCGTTGACCAACCTGCTGAAGGGCTCCTCCATGCTCGAGGGGATCGTCACCAGCTCGTATCTGCCTTCGTCGTCCGACATGTCCAACCCCTGGGTCCAGACCTTCAAGCGGATCCACGACCAGTACGTGCCGAACCTGCCCTTCGACGGGAACACCTTGTACGGGATGTCGGTGGCGGACACCTTCGTGAAGCTCATGCAGCAAGCGGGCAGCAACCCCACCCGCCAGAGCGTCGTCAACGCCGTGAAGACGGCCAACCTGGCTGGCCCCGGGCTCGTTCCCATCAGCTACTCGGGCACTTCTGGCTACACCGGAGTGCAGATGGGCAGCATCCACAACGGCTCGCTGACCTTGAGCGGCCCGCGCTACACAGCTACCGACAACGGCCCCATCGGGACCTTCAACGGCACCCAGCCGGCACCGCCGAGCAACCTCTAGCGGCGCGGTCTTAACGCGGGCGATCCGGCCCGGTCGCATCGGCGGCGTTCTCCGAAATCGCCGCCGATGCACCGACCGGATCCCCCTGTGCCGTCGGTCGTCACCTCCGAACGGTGCAAGAACGGTCGCTTCCACATGTCGAGCGCGACCTTGCCGCGTTGAGGGCTAATAGGTAGCTCTGATCGCTAACGAGAACGGTCTGCACCCACGCACAGGGGTGAACTTGCAGCGCTCAGGGGCGATACATCGGTGTGCCCAGAGAGAGAGAGTGAGAGAGACACCAGCCGGTGGCCGCCATTTCGTCAGAACTGGCGGCCAGTGGC
The DNA here is from genome assembly GCA_051984395.1 of Acidimicrobiales bacterium. GTDB lineage: Bacteria > Actinomycetota > Acidimicrobiia > Acidimicrobiales > AC-9 > AC-9. The sequence continues at coordinate 1,259 of JBPYEZ010000137.1, forward strand.
GGGTGTCGCTCACTCACCGCCCTCAGCGGAAGTCGCGCGATGGCCGCGATGACCCGACGGTGAGCGAGAGGGCGGTGATGCGCTCGGCCACCACGTTGACGACCCCGTCGGCGCGCTCGAGCCGGCCGCGCACGAGGAGGGCGGGCGCCGACCGGGCCGCCTGGCGGTAGCGGGTCCAGGCGCCTTTCGAGCAGATGACGTTGATGAGGCCGGTCTCGTCCTCGAGGTTCAGGAACGTGGTGCCCTGAGCCGTCGCCGGGCGCTGGCGGTGGGTGACGATGCCTCCGACCAGGACGCGGCTGTCGGGATCGGCGTCGGCCAGCGCCGAAGCCGTGATGACGCCCCACTCGTCGAGTCGGTCACGGATGAGCGCCACGGGATCTCCAGTAGGTGACATCCCGGTGGCCCACAGGTCGGCGGCCATCTCCTCCGCCTCGGTCATGTCGGGCAGGGCAGGCGCCCGCGCCCCGACGACCACCTCGTCGAGGCGATCGGGAGTTGCCTGGGACACCGCCCCCGCCGCCCAGAGCGCGTCCCGCCGGGTCTCACCCGTGGCTCCCAGTGCTCCCGCCGTCGCCAGCGCCTCCAGCTGGGCTCGGGACACGCCCGTCCGTCGCACCAGGTCCTCCATGCCCGTATAGGGCCGGCCGGCGGCGATGCGCTCCGCCAGCTCCAACCCGATGGTGCGCACGTACTCGAGGCCCAGGCGCACGGCCGGCCCGGGAGGCCGGCCCAGAGAAGAAGCCTCGGGCGCGGCAGCGCCCACGGCCGGTCGGCCGGGCTCCCGGCCATCCTCCAACGTGGCCTGCGCCGAGCCGGTGTTGACGTCGGGTCCCCGCACCTCCACCCCATGGCGGCGGGCGTCGGCCGTCAGCGTCTGGGGCGACCAGAACCCCATGGGCTGGGCGTTGAGCAAGGCCGCAAAAAACGCCGCCGGATAGTGGTGCTTCAACCACGCGCTGGCATACACCAGGTAGGCGAAGGACACCGAGTGGCTCTCGGGAAAGCCGAAGTTGGCGAAGGCGGCCAGCTTCTCGTAGATGGTGTCGGCGACGTCGCCGGTGATGCCCCGCTCGGCCATCCCTTCGTACAAGCGGGCCCGCAGCCGCTCCATGCGCTCACCCGAGCGCTTCGAGCCCATGGCCTGGCGCAGCTGGTCGGACTCGGCGCCGGTGAACCCGGCCACGTCGATAGCCATCTGCATCAGCTGCTCCTGGAACAATGGCACCCCCAGGGTCTTCTCCAGCGACGGCTCGAGCAGGGGATGCAGGTAGGTCACCGGCTCGCGCCCGTTGCGCCTGCGGATGTAGGGATGCACCGAGCCGCCCTGGATGGGACCGGGCCGGATGAGCGCCACCTCCACCACCAGGTCGTAGAAGTGGCGGGGCTTGAGGCGGGGAAGGGTGGCCATCTGGGCCCGACTCTCCACCTGGAAGACACCCACCGAGTCGGCCTGGCACAGCATGTCGTAGACCGCCTCCTCCTGGGGAAGCTCGGCCAGGTCGACGTCCACGCCGTGGTGCTCGCGAACCAGGTCGATGGCGCGATGGATGGCGTTGAGCATTCCCAGGCCCAGCAGGTCGAACTTCACCAGGCCGACGGCAGCGCAGTC
>JBPYEZ010000138.1:0-9086 GCA_051984395.1 Acidimicrobiales bacterium
ATCTCCGGATCCGGGTTGGCCAGGGCGAACACGATGGGAGCGCCGGCCATGGCCGTCAGCTGCTCTCTGGTGACGAGGCCGGGACCGCTCACCCCGACGAAGACGTCGGCCCCGGCGAGCACCTCGCCCATCGATCCCTTGCGCCGGTCGGGATTGGTGTGCTCGCCCATCCACAGCTTCGACAGATCGGTGTCCCCGCGTCCGGCGTAGATGGCGCCCTTGCGGTCCACGCCGATGATGCAGGGCACGCCCGCCTCGGAGAGGATCTTGGCCACCGCCACGCCCGCTGCCCCCGCCCCGCCGATGACGACCGTGAGGTTGCCCATCTCCTTGCCGACGACCTGGAGGGCATTGCGCAGGGCGGCGAGCACCACGACAGCGGTGCCGTGCTGGTCGTCGTGGAAGACGGGAATGTCGAGGCTGGCCTTGAGCCGCTCCTCGACCTCGAAGCAGCGAGGAGCGGCCACGTCCTCGAGGTTGATGCCGCCGTAGGCGGGCTCGAGCCGCTCGACCGCCTCGACCAGCTGGTCCGCCGAGTCGGCCCGGAGGCAGACGGGCCAGGCGTCGATGCCGGCGAACTCCTTGAAGAGCATGGCCTTGCCCTCCATCACCGGCATGGCGGCGTGGGGGCCGATGTTGCCGAGGCCCAGCACGGCTGTCCCGTCCGTGACGACGGCCACCGAGTTGGCCTTGATCGTGTAGCGGTGGGCCTCGGGGGGGTTGTCGGCGATGGACAGGCAGACCCGGGCCACCCCCGGGGTGTAGGCCATCGACAGGTCGTCGCGCGTGGCCAGCGGTGACTTGGACGTCACCTCGATCTTGCCGCCCACGTGCATGCGGAACGTCCGGTCCAGCACGCTGTGGACGGTCACCTCGCCCATGGCCTCGATGGCCTTGGTGATCCGGGTCACGTGCTCGTCGTCGATCGCCAGCACCGTGATGTCCCTGACCATGCGATCGTCGCCGACATCGATCATGTCGAGGCCCAGGATGTTCCCCCCCGCCTCACCAATTGCCGTCGTCAGGCGGCCGAGCGCTCCCGGGGAGTGCTTCAGCGAGACGCGGATCGACACGGAATACGACACGTTGGGTGTGCCCATGGGCCGCGAAGGTACAGCCCCGCCGGCGGGGCCGGCCACCACGATCTGCCGGTCCGCAGCTCCGCCGCCTGCCGGGCCGGCCTGGCCGTCAGTCAGACGGCCCGAGGATCCTCACGATCCATCGCGGGAGCCGCCCACCGGCGAGCCCGCACCCGGCCGCCACCGGGTCGCCGACCAGGCCCTCGAGCCGGTCGAGCCACCTCCGAGGGTGGGCCGCTCAGGCCTCTTCGTACTCGGTGCGATCGAGGCAGTCGCGGATCTCGGAGGCCCGGAACCGCCGATGCCCTCCCAGCGTGCGGATCGCCGTCAGCTTCCCGGCCCGCGCCCACCGGGTCACGGTCTTCGGATTGACGCGGAACAACGTTGCGACCTCGCCGGGGGTGAGCAACGCATCAGGATGGCCCTGGTCGGCGGAGCTCCCATCGCGGGTTGGTGCTGTCTGAGGATTGTTCGGCATGGAGTTCCCTTCAGGGTCCGGTTTCTACCTCGAAGGTACGACACGACCGATTGTTGGTCGATAGACCAAGGGGACCATCTCTGGGCCCCGATGCGACTAGTTCCCGGGCCAGAGACGGTCTCCGGGCGGCCGCCGGCAGGCGCCGCCGGCGGGGGTACCCTTGCGGCCGAGTGCAGCTCTTCGACCGTCTCGCCGGTGATGGCCATGAGGAGGTCGTGTTCTGCCACGACGAGGGCACCGGCCTGCGGGCGATCATCGCCGTGCACTCGACCCGGCTGGGCCCGGCGCTCGGGGGCGTCCGCTTCCGGCCCTATGCCTCCGAGGACGAGGCCCTGGCCGACGTCCTCGCCCTGTCCAGGGCCATGACCTACAAGGCGGCGGTGGCGGGGCTCCAGCTCGGCGGCGGGAAGGCGGTGATCCTCGGCGACCCGGCTCGGATCAAGACCGAGGCGCTGCTGCGGGCGTACGCCCGCCATGTCGAGGGTCTCGGCGGTCGCTACCTGACCGCCGAGGACGTCGGCACGACCCAGGCCGACATGGACCTCCTACGCCAGGAGACGAGGTACGTGACGGGGACGAGCCGGTCGCTGGGGGGCTCCGGCGACCCCTCGGCGCCCACCGCCTTCGGTGTGCTCCAGTCCATGCTGGCGCTGGCCACCCACCTGTGGGGCTCGCCCAGTCTGCGGGGCCGCCGCGTGGTCGTGAGCGGGGTGGGCAAGGTCGGACTGACCCTGGCGCGCCACCTGGTGGACGAGGGCGCGGTCGTCGTCGTCAGCGACGTCGACGCCGACGCCGTCGAGCGCGCCACCAGGACACTCGGGCTGTCGTCGACGCCCCCCGGGCGCGCCCATGCCGTGGAGTGCGACATCTTCTCGCCCTGCGCCCTCGGAGCCGTTCTCACCCCCGAGCGGATCGCCGAGATGCGCTGCGAGGCCGTCGTCGGGGCAGCCAACAACCAGCTGTCCGAGCCCCGGAGCGTCGGGCTGCTGACCGACGCCGGCATCGCGTACGTGCCCGACTACGTCGCCAACGCGGGAGGGATCATCAACATCTCCCACGAGCTTGCCGGCTACCGCCGCGAGCGGGCCCACGCCGCCGTGCGAGCGATCTTCGACACCACGACATCTGTGCTGACCGAGGCGGCGGCCACGGGGGCGAGCACGAGCGAGGTGGCCGACGCGATGGCTCGGCGCCGGCTCAAGGGATACGGTCGACGCGGGCCCGCGCCGGCGCCGCGAGCCACCGTCACAGGAGGGTGATGGCCTGTGTCCTCGATCGCTGAGCCAGCCCGCTCGACGAGCCCGGAGGAGCTGGCCGCTCTCCACATCCATGACCGGCACAGTGAGCTCGGCCTGACCGACGCCGACCTCCTCGGGATGTACCGCACCATTCTCCTGGCCAGGGTGCTCGACCAGAAGACCTGGGCCCTCAACCGGATGGGCAAGGCCCCGTTCGTGGTGAGCTCGCAGGGGCACGAGGGCGCCCAGGTGGGCTCGGCCTGGACGATCCGGGTCGGCATCGACCCCGTCCTTCCCTACTACCGCGACCTCGGGGTCGTGCTCGCCCTCGGGATGACCCCCTACGAGGTGCTCCTCGGCGTCTTCGCCCGGCCCGGAGACCCGTGCTCGGGTGGCCGCCAGATGCCCAACCACTGGGGGCACCCCGACCGACGGATCATCAGCGGCTCGTCACCCATCGCCACCCACCTCCCCCACGCCGTCGGAATGGCGCTGGCGTCCAAGCTGGCCGGACGTGACGAGGTGGTGATGTGCTACTTCGGAGACGGGGCGGCGTCGAAGGGAGACTTCCACGAGTCGCTCAACTTCGCCGGCATCCACCAGCTTCCGATCGTGTTCGTGTGCGAGAACAACGGCTACGCCATCTCCGTGCCGCTCTCCAAGGAGTCGGCAATCGAGAACATCGCCGAGCATGCGCACTCCTACCGCCTGACCGGCGTGATCGTGGACGGCAACGATCCGATCGATGTCTATGCGGCGACCCACGCGGCCATCCGCCGGGCTCGGAGGGGCGAGGGCGCCGCGCTCGTCGAGTGCAAGACGTACCGCTACCTCGGGCACACCTCCGACGACGACGACCGCAGCTATCGCACCCCCGCCGAGGTCGAGCTGTGGCGCAAGAAGGACCCCCTCGTGCGAATGCGGCAGTACCTCATCGAGCAGCGCCTCCTGTCCGAGCAGCGGGAGGAGGAGCTCGAGGCGGAGGTCAAGGCCGAGGTCGACGACGCCGCCCGGCGCGCCGAGGAGGAGGCGGCGAGCGATCCTGGGACCGCCTTCAGCAGGGTGTGGGCCCGTCCCCTCCGACCGACCCCGGGGGCGCCCGTCGAGCTGGCCGAGCCGGTGCCGCCGGCACCGCACCATGGCGCCCCCGGCGGGCCGGGCCCCGAGCGCACGGTCGTCGACGCCCTCCGCCAGGCCCAGCGGGACCTGCTCGCGGCCGACGAGCGGGTGATGATCCTGGGCGAGGACATCGGGCCGCGGGGCGGTGTCTTTCGTGCCACCGAGGGGCTCCACGCCGAGTTCGGGGAGGACCGGGTGATGGACACGCCGCTGGCCGAGTCCTCGATCGTCGGCATCGGCATCGGGCTGGCACTGGCCGGTCGGCGCCCCATCGCCGAGATCCAGTTCGCCGACTTCATCCACTCGGCGTTCGACCAGATCGTGAGCGAGGCGGCCAAGCTCCACTACCGCTCCAACGGCGCCTTCGGGGTGCCCCTCGTGATCAGGGCGCCGTGGGGAGGCGGCGTCCACGGCGCGCTGTACCACTCCCAGGCCATCGAGGCCTTCTACGGCCACGTCGCCGGGCTGAAGGTAGTGGTTCCCTCGACGCCGGCGGACGTGGCGGGGATGCTGCGGGAGGCGGTGGCCGATCCCGACCCGGTGCTGTTCCTCGAGCACAAGAAGACCTACCGCCTGATCAAGGGGCCCGTTCCCGAAGGTGACTGGACCATTCCCATCGGGGTGGCGGAGGTGGTCCGGGAAGGCCACGACCTGAGCATCGTCACCTACGGGCTGCACCGCCACCTGGCCCTGGAGGCGGCCGAGGCGCTGGCCGGCGAGGCGGCCGTCGAGGTGGTCGACCTTCGCACCATCAGCCCCCTCGACCGGGACACGGTGCTGGGCTCAGCCCGTCGCTGCGGGCGGGTGCTGGTCGTCCACGAGGACAACGTCAGCTTCGGCGTCGGCGCCGAGGTGGCGGCCATCGTCGCCGACGAGGCGTTCTACGACCTCGATGCGCCGGTGCGCCGCCTGGCCATGGCCGACGTCCCGGCCATGCCGTACGCCGCCCCCCTCGAGCGGGCGGTGTCGATCGGAGCCGACGAGATCCTGGCCGCGGCGCGCTCGCTCCTGGCCGTCTAGCTGACGCTGGTCACGGGCCGTGAGGGAGCGGTGCCGCTCCTTCCCGACCAGCGGGACCGGCGCGAGCGGATCACCCTCGGGTTCCATGTTGCGTCGAAAGTCGTCGCCAATTTCGACGCAACGTGGAACCCGAAGTCATGGCGATAGGAAGCTGACGCGAGCCTGGCTGTCGTCGCCCACGCTCGAGATCGCCAGCCCCGGACGTGATCAAACCTGCATGGGAGCGCAGAGCCCCAGAGCTATGCGCCCTCGTACTCGAAGCCGAGGTCGGGGGCAGTGACAAGGGCCCGGAAGGGGATGCCCTCGGCGCCGGCCATGGCCGCGCACGTGCCGCCGCGGTCGACCACGGCGATCATCACGATCGGATGAGCCCCCGCGCTCCGCACGACCCGCGCCGCCTCGACGAGCGAGGTCCCCCTGGTCACGGTGTCCTCGACCAGCGCCACCCGGTCCCCCGTATCGAGGACCCCGGCGATGCGCCCTCCTGCGCCGTGGTCCTTGGCCTCCTTGCGGACGCTGAAGGACTTGAGCGACCGGCCCCGGAGATTGCCGGCGGCGGCGGTGGCGAACGCCACCGGGTCGGCGCCCATCGTAAGGCCGCCGATCGCCACCACCTCCTCGGGCAGCACCGAGAGCATGGCGTCGACCATGAGCACCATCCCGTCGGGCCGACAGGCCGTCTGCTTCGAGTCGATGAACCAGTTGCTGCGACGCCCCGACTTGAGCACGAACTCGCCCGTGCGCACCGAGTGGGCGAGCAGGTGGTCGCGCAGAGCCGAGAGCGACGGGGAGACAGACGGGACGGCGCCGGGCTTCACGCGTTGCGCCGCGTCCGCGCCGCCTGGCGATGAGCGGCAAGGTCATCGGCCGCCAGCCCGGCCACCTCGTTGACGCAGGCGCTCAGCTCCAGCGGATCGAAGGGCTTGCCGAACACGTCGACAGCCCCGAGGTCGAACGCACGGGTCAGGTTGCTGGGAGTGGCTCGGGCCGACACGACCACCACGGGGGAGCTGTCGGGACGGGACCGGAGCTGCTCGAGGACCCGCCACCCCGGCGGACCGGGAAGGAGCAGGTCGACGAGCACGACGTCGAACTGCTCCTGTCGCAGGGCCTGGAGGGCGGCGTCCACGTCGCGGACCGTGACCACCTCGGCGCCGTCACCGGCGAGCGTCTCCTCGAGGAGGCGCAGGATGACGGCCTCGTCCTCGACCACCAGCACCCTGGGCATCGGCTCAGCCCTCCATGTGGACCTGTCGCCCCCCACCCGACGCGATCCGACCCACGGGCAGCGCCCGTCGGCCCCACGTTCGCAGCACGTCGACCGCTCGTCCAGCGTCCTCGGCCGCCACTACCGCGACCATACCCAGCCCGAGGTTGAAGACGCGGTCCATCTCCTCGTCGGGCACGCCACCGGCGCGCTGGATCTCACCGAACACCGGCGGTACCGGCCAGGCCGAGCGCTCGAGGACGGCGTCACAGCCGTCCGGAAGCACCCGGGCCAGGTTGTTGGCGATCCCGCCTCCGGTGACGTGCGCAACGGCCCGCACCGCCACCTCCCGCGTCAGGGCGAGCACGGCGGGCGCGTAGATCACCGACGGCTCCAGGAGCTCGTCGGCCAGGCTGTGGGCCGCACCGGGATAAGCAGGGTCGCCGAGCGACCGGTCCCCGACCTCGAGCAGCGCCCGCCGAGCCAGGGAGTACCCGTTGCAGCGCAGGCCGGGAGACAGCAGGCCGACGAGGACGTCCCCGGTGCCGACCCGGGCGGCGCCCAGGAGCTGGTCCCGCTCGACCACGCCGACGGCGAACCCGGCGAGGTCGAAGGCGTCGGAGGCCATCGCGCCCGGGTGCTCGGCCGTCTCCCCGCCGATGAGGGCGCAGCCTGCCTGGCGGCACCCCTCGGCCACGCCACGCACGACGCGCTCGACGCGACCGGGATCGAGCTGCCCGGTGGCCAGGTAGTCGAGCAGGAACAATGGCTCGGCCCCCTGGCACACCAGGTCGTCGACGCACATGGCCACCAGGTCGATGCCAATGGAGTCCAGCCGCCCGGTGGCCGAGGCCAGCTGCGCCTTGGTCCCGACACCGTCGGTGGCGGCGACCAGGAGCGGGCGGTCGTAGCGCTCGGTCGCCAGGGCGAAGAGACCGCCGAACCCACCCAGGTCGCCGAGGACCTCGGACCGATAGGTCGTGCGGACCACGTCCTTGATGCGTTCCACCGCCTCGTCACCGGCCTCGATGTCGACTCCAGCGCCGGCATAGGTCAGGCCGCGGCCGTCATGGCCCGCCTGGTCAGGCCCGGAGGGCAACCTCGAGGACCTCCCTGCTGGGGGCAGGCGAGATCTCCACCGGGTACTCGCCGGTGAGACAGGCGCTGCAGAACCCGGCACCAGGCGCGTCGATGGCCCGCTCCAGGTTCTCGAGGGTGAGGTAGGCGATCGAGTCGACACCGAGGTACTCGCCGATCTCTGGGACCGACAGGTTAGCGGCGAGCAGGTCCTCCCGGCTGGGTGTGTCGATGCCGTAGAAGCACGGCCATGCGTAGGGCGGTGAGGACACCCGGAGGTGGATCTCCGCGGCCCCCGCGTCGCGCAGCATCTCGACCATGGCCCGCGTGGTGGTCCCCCGGATCACCGAGTCGTCGACGACGACGAGGCGCTTGCCGACGATGTTCTCCCGCAAGGGGTTGAGCTTGCGGCGCACGCCGCGAGCCCGCGCCTCGGGCGTCGGGGCGATGAACGTGCGCCCGATGTAGCGGTTCTTCACCAGACCCTGTCCATAGGGGATCCCGCTGTGGCGGGCGTAGCCCTCCGCCGCCGGGACCCCGGACTCGGGCACACCCATGACGAGGTCGGCGTCCACCGGCGCCTGCCCGGCCAGCAGCTCGCCCATGCGCCGCCGAGCCCCGTGCACCTCCTTGCCGTAGAGAAGGCTGTCGGGGCGGGCGAAGTACACCAGCTCGAAGATGCACAGCTTGGGATCGATCTTCTCCGCCGGGAAGGGATGGACCGAGCGGAGCCCCCCGCCGTCGATCACCACCATCTCGCCCGGCTCGAGCTCCCGCACGAAGCGGGCGCCCACCACGTCTAGCGCCGGCGTCTCCGACGCCAGCACCCATCCGCCGTCCAACTGCCCCAGGCACAGCGGACGGAAGCCGTGGGGGTCGCGCACGCCGACGAGATGGTCGGCGTCCATGAGCACGAAGGAGAAGGCTCCCTCGATGTCGGGCAGCACCTCGGTGAGCGCCGTCTCCAGCTCGCCGTGGCCGTCGGCGCCTTCGGAGGAGTCGGAGGAGAACGACAGCGAGAGCAGCTCGGCCACCAGGTCACTGTCGCTGGCCACCACTCCCGGCAGCATGCCTGCGCGCTCGGCCAACGCCGGCGTGTTCGTGAGGTTGCCGTTGTGACCGAGGGCGAAGCCCGCCGCACCGACCGAGCGGTAGGCGGGCTGCGCGTTGCGCCAGGTGCTGGAGCCCGTCGTCGAGTACCGGGTGTGGCCGATGGCCAGGTGGCCCTGGAGCGCAGCCACCGTCCGCTCGTCGAAGACGTTGGTGACCAGGCCCATGTCCTTCACCACGGTGATGGTCTCGCCGTCGCTGACGGCCATCCCGGCGGACTCCTGGCCCCGGTGCTGGAGGGAGTAGAGGCCGTCGAAGGTCAGCTGGGCCACCGGCGCACCGGGCGCCCAGACGCCGAACACCCCGCACGCCTCGCGCAGGGCATCGTCTCGGATGCCAGACTCAGATCGAGGCTGCTCCGTCGAGGACGTGAGCAGCGAGTTCTCCGCGCCCGGCTGGCCTGCCCTCACCACCTCAGTCTCCCACAGCCCCGGTCGCTCTTTGGCCAGCCGGCGGTAGCCTGCTCAGCGCATGATCGATCTTCATACCCATTCGACGGTTTCCGACGGGTCCGACCCGCCGGCGCGCATCCCCGAGCTGGCCGCCGCCGCCGGATGCAGCGCGGTGGCGCTGACCGATCACGACCGCCTCGACGGGTTGGAGGAAGCTCGTGGGCGAGCCGAGTCGCTGGGAGTGGAGCTGATCCCCGGCTGTGAGGTGTCGTGCGATTGGGAACCGGGCACGCTGCACGTGCTCGTCTATTTCGTCGAGCCCGGCGACGGACCTCTCCAGGAGGAGCTGGCCCGCCTGCAGGCCGA
>JBPYEZ010000139.1:0-2094 GCA_051984395.1 Acidimicrobiales bacterium
CGACCTACCGCTCGTTCCGGGTGGCGCAGCGGGGATTGACCAGGATCCGCGAGCACGGCATCACCGCCGTGGTCATCACCGGGAACCACGACACCCCCCGGCTACCGGGGACCGGGAGCCCTTACTCGGCCCTGGCCGACGCCTTCGACGGCATGCACTTCGCCCACCGCCTGGCCTATGAGCGCATCGAGCTTCCCGGCCTGGTCGTCCACGCCGTGCCTCAGATGCTCACGGTGGACGCGACGCTCGAGGCCCTGGACCGGGCCCACGCGGAGCGCAGCCTGGACCGGACCAACCTGCTGCTCACCCATCCCCGCGTGCCCCAGGTCGAGCCGCGGTACGCCGACATCAACGAGATCGAGGTGGATGCCGGTAGGATCCGCGCCGACCTGGTTCTGCTCGGACACTTCCACATCTACACCACGGTGCGACCGGGCATGTGGTACGCGGGATCGACCGAGACGTTCTCGTTTGCCGACGATCCGCAGCGTCCCAAGGGACTGGTCGTGCTCGACACCGACTCCGGCGAGTGTCGCCACGTGCCCGTCGACGGCCAGCGCCCGCTCGTCACCCTGGAGACGGTGGAGGCACTCGGCCTGGGACCCCGTGAGCTGGAGCAGGCCGTGCTCGCCCGGGTGTCGACCGTGCCCGAGGGAGCGGTGGCCCGGCTGTTCATCGACGGCGTCGACCCCGAGGCGTATCGCCTGCTGGACACCGACGCCATCCGCGAGGCGCACCGTGGCGCCCTCTGGTGCAAGTTGGAGCCCCGTTTCGCCGGAGTGAGCGCCGAGGTCGAGGCGGTCGACCTGGAGTCGATGCCGGCGCGGTGGGCGCGCTATGTGGCCGGCCAGGACCTGACCGGCTTCGATCGGGAGCGCATCGACAGGACCGGGGCCGAGTATCTGGCTCGTGCCGTGGAGGAGGCCGGGGCGTGAGGATCACGCGCCTGTACCTGCGCAACTACCGGACCTTCGAGGACCCCGTCGATCTCGAGCTCCCCGGCGGGTTGGTCGGTGTCTACGGACCGAACGGATCCGGGAAGTCGAGCCTCGTGGAGGCGATCCCGTTCGCCCTCTACGGACGGAGCCGCACGACGAAGGACGAGATCCGGACCACGGGCGTCGGAGCCGAGTGCGTGGTCGAGGTGGAGCTCGAGCACGAGGATCACCTCTACCTCGTTCGGCGCACGATCTCAGGGTCCAACCACACCATCAAGGCCGAGGGCTACTGCGATCGCCTGCAGGTCGCCGAGGGCGCTCGGGACACGACGCGCTACGTCCATTCCGTGCTCGGCATGGACGACGCCGCCTTTCGAGCCTCGGTGTTCGCCGAGCAGAAGCAGCTGGCGGCCTTCAGCCGACAGGGCCCGGCCGAACGTCGCCGTCTCGTCCTCCAGCTCCTGGGCATCACGCCCCTCGAGCTGGCCCGTGACCGGGCTCGCCGGGACAGCCGGATGGCCGACGACCAGCTCCAGCGCCTGCGCAACCTGATGCCCGACCTCGATCGGCTCCGAGCCGGGCTGGCCGAGGCCGAGGTGGCCGCCGACGCCGCCCATCGGGACGGGCGCGCCGCCGAGGCGGCGGCCGAGAAGGCGGCCACGGAGCTGGAAGCGGCGCGAGTCGAGTGCGAGCGGCGCGAGTCCGTTCGCCAGCAGCACGATCTCCTGGTCGAGCGGGGGCGCGCCGTGCGGTCCGAGCACGACGCCGCCCGGCGCCGGGCGGACGAGCTCGCGGCCGAGCTAGTCGAGCTGGAGGACGCGGCCGCCAGGCTGGCCGAGCTGCAGCGGGTGGCCGAGGGACTGGGCGGGTCCGAGGAGGTGCTCGAGCTGATGGAGTCGGTCGCCCGTGCCCACGATGCGCTGGCGGCGGTCCGACTCCCGACCCGTCCCGACGTTCCCGACGAGCAGGCCGCCGAGGACGCCCGCATGCAGGCCGACCGGTCCCGATCGGAGGCCGCCGAGCTGGACGGACGACTCGCTGGGGCGAGGGCCGAGCGAAAGCGGGCCCAGGAGGCGGTGACCCGTTCATCACAGCTGTCGGGGGAGGCCAGCTGCCCGACCTGTGGACAGCCCCTGGGGGGCGCCTTCGAGCAGGT
>JBPYEZ010000140.1:0-2217 GCA_051984395.1 Acidimicrobiales bacterium
ACGCCGGCGCGTTGACGACCGCGGTGTAGTCCATGGCCCCGTACTCCTCGAAGGTGGCCACTGTCTGGGCCACGGTGGAGCCCTTCTGGCCGACGGCGACGTAGATGCACTTCACGCCCTGGCCCCGCTGGTTGATGATCGTGTCCACGGCGAGCGACGTCTTGCCCGTCTTGCGGTCGCCGATGATGAGCTCACGCTGGCCGCGGCCGATGGGCGTCATCGAGTCGATGGCCTTGATGCCCGTCTGGAGCGGCTGGCTCACCGGGCGGCGGTCCACGATCCCCGGAGCCTGGATCTCCAGGCGACGGAACTCGTCGCTGGCGACGGCGCCGCGCCCGTCGATGGGCTCGCCGAGGGCGTTGACGACCCGGCCGAGCAGCCCGTCTCCGACTGGAACCGAGAGGATGCGGTCCGTCGCCCGTACGAGCTGCTCCTCCTCCAGGTGGTCGACCTCGCCGAGGACGACCGCGCCGATCGATTCCTCGTCGAGGTTGAGCGCCAGGCCCAGGACACCACCCTCGAACTCGAGGAGCTCGTTCACCTCCGCCCCTGGCAGGCCGGTGACCCGGGCGATCCCGTCGCCCACCTCGCTGATGCGCCCCACCTGCTCGGTGGTGACGCCGAGGCTCTCGTCCTCGAGGTGGCGGCGGAGCACCGCCGCGATATCGGAGGAATTGATCGCGAGCTCGGCCATCAGTGGCGCTCTCCTATCTGTCCCGTCATCGTCTCTGGCCTCGAAAGATCGATCTTCAGCTGGTCCAAGCGGTGCCGCACGCTGCCGTCTACCAGGAGATCTCCAACGACCGCCACCATTCCGGCGATCAGTGACGGGTCTGGTGTGACCCGCACCTCGACGGATCGTCCCACCACCCGGCTCAGTGCCTCTGCCAGCCGCGACCTCTCGTCCTCGTCGAGGTCCACCGCGGCGCGAACGTCCGCCACCCTCAGGTTACGCTCGGCCGCCGCCCGGTCAACAAGCCAGTCCAGCGTGGCGACCAGATCCCGGCCCCGACCGGTGCGCACTGCGTAGCGGACGAGCCGGAGGGTGAGGGCCTGGACCCGCCCTCTCAGCAGGTCGTCGACGATCGCCACCCTGGTGGTCACGGGCACATCGGGGTCGGTGAGGACCGAGTTGAGATCCGGGGAGCCCTCGACCATGCGGGCCAGCCGGAACAGCTCGTCCTCGCTCTCCTCGAGCGGGGTCTGGCCCTCCGCCTCTACCTCCTCGAAGGCCGCGGTCGCGTAACCGTGGAGCCGCTCCCGAACGGCCGAGCGCCCGACGAGGGGCTCGGGCAGCGGATCGGCCTCTCCCGCCTCCGCCTGGGCCCGCCGGGCCAGCTCGTCCACCACCGACGGAAGGTCGGTGGCCCGCTCGGCGGCGGTGGCGTAGGAGACGAGCCGCACGGTCTCGCCGCTCACGCGGGGGAGTAGGAGATCCTCCACCACCGCCCGGCGGGTGTGAACGGGCACGGCAGGGTCGGTCAGGACCCTGAGCAGGTCGGGTGCCCGTTCGAGGGCGCGGGCGAAGCCGGATAGCTCGCTGCCGACCTGCTGCAGCCGACCCGTGTCGCGGGTGGTCTCGAGCACGGCGCTGCCGTACCCCCAGACGAGGTTCCTCACCGGTCGTCCCTCACTCGGTCAACCTAACGGGGACCGGCGCCTGCTGCCTCGCCGGTACCGACGCCGGCGTTGGCCTGGTCGATGAGAGCGCGGTGCCGCTCGGGGTCGAGCTCCTGGCCGATGACTCGTTCCGCGGCCGCGATCACCAGATCGGCCACCTGGAGACGGAGCTCCTCCCGGGCGCGCTCGGTCGCCCGCTGGATGTCGGCCTCGGCCCTGGCGACGACCCGGTCGTACTCCTCCTGGCCCTTGTTGCGGGCCTCCTCCCGGAGCTGGTCGCCCATGCGGTTGGCGCGCTCGATCACGGTGCGGGCCTCGTGCCTGGCTTCGTCCAGCTTGGCCCGGTACTCCTCGTCGGCGGCCACTCGCTCGCGCTTGGCCACCTCGGCCTGCGCCAGGGCGTCCTGGATCTCGTCCTGGCGCTGCTGCATCGCCCGCTGAATGGGCGGAAGGATGTACTTGGCGATCAGCCCCAGGATGATGAGAAAGGCGATCAGCTCGACGAAGAAGGTCATGTTCGGGAGCAGGAAGTTGTTGCTGTTGCCGCTTGACGCTGCCAACAACATGAAGTCACCTCGCCTCCTACTGGTTGGCCAG
>JBPYEZ010000141.1:0-4899 GCA_051984395.1 Acidimicrobiales bacterium
TGTGGATGAGCCACTTCGACGCCATCGCCAGCATCCCCGACGGCTTCACGGCCACGGCAGGCACCCCCGACGCTCCCGTCGCCGCCCTCGAGCACGCCGGCCGGCAGCTCTACGGCGTGCAGTTCCACCCCGAGGTGGTCCACACCGAGCGGGGCCAGGAGATCCTCAAGCGCTTCCTCTACGACGTGAGTGGTTGTCGGCCGGGCTGGACCCGGACGTCGATCATCGAGGCCTCGGTGGAGGCGATCCGAGCCCAGGTGGGGTCCGACCGCGTGCTGTGCGCCCTCTCCGGGGGCGTCGACTCGAGCGTCGCCGCCGCCCTCGTGCACAAGGCGATCGGCTCCCAGCTGACCTGTGTGTACGTCGACACCGGGCTCATGCGGGCGGGAGAGGCCGAGCAGGTGGAGGACACCTTCCGCGGCCAGTTCCAGATCGACCTGGTGCGGGCCAAGGCTGGCGACCGGTTCCTCGAGGCCCTGGAGGGGGTGGTGGATCCCGAGGAGAAGCGCAAGGCCATCGGGGCCACCTTCATCAGGGTGTTCGAAGAGGTGGCGGGGGACGTGGACAACGCCCGGTTCCTCGTGCAGGGCACGCTGTACCCCGACGTCATCGAGTCGGGCACCGAGGACGCGGCCAGGATCAAGTCCCACCACAACGTGGGCGGTCTGCCCGCCGAGATGAACCTCGAGCTCGTCGAACCCCTGCGCTCCCTGTTCAAGGACGAGGTGCGGGCGGTGGGAGAGGAGCTCGGGCTGCCCGAGGAGATCGTGTGGCGCCAGCCGTTCCCCGGTCCCGGGCTGGCCGTGCGGATCGTCGGCGCCGTGACCCCCGAACGCCTCGAGATGCTGCGGGCGGCCGACGCCATCGTCCTCGAGGAGGTCAAGCGGGCCGGGCTCTACCGGACCCTGTGGCAGAGCTTCGCCGTGCTGCCCGGCGTGCGCACGGTGGGCGTGATGGGTGATGAGCGGACCTACGCCTACCCCGTCGTCATCCGCGCCGTCACGTCCGACGACGCCATGACCGCCGACTGGGCTCGGCTGCCGTACGACCTCCTCGAGCGGCTGTCGACGCGGATCATCAACGAGGTGGCCGGGGTGAACCGGGTGGCTTTCGACGTGACCTCCAAGCCTCCCGGCACCATCGAATGGGAGTGACCACCGGTATGGTGGCCCCGAGATGAGCGAGGTGGCCGAGTCCGGCCCGGATCGGCCGGGTGAGGAAGAGCTGCTGGCGGGGCTCAACCCCGCCCAGCGTCGCGCCGTGCTCCATGGCGACGGTCCGCTGCTGGTGATCGCCGGCGCCGGCTCGGGGAAGACGCGGGTGCTCACCCGCCGCATCGCCCACCTCGTGTCGGCACGCGATGTGTCGCCGTTCCGGATCCTCGCCATCACCTTCACCAACAAGGCGGCCGACGAGATGCGCCAGCGGGTCGCCGCCCTGGTCGGCCCGGTGGCCGAGCGGATGTGGGTCTCGACGTTCCACTCGGCGTGCGTGCGGATACTTCGTCGTCACGCCGACAAGCTCGGCTACCGCTCGTCGTTCACGATCTACGACCAGGCCGATGCGGTGCGGCTCACCGGCTACGTGCTGCGCGACCTCGACCTCGACCCCAAGCGCTTCCCGCCTCGGGCCGTCCATGCCGCCATCAGCAACGCCAAGAACGACCTGCTCGACTTCGAGACCTACTCGAGGCAGGCCGAGAAGGTCTTCGAGCATCGGACGGCCGAGGTCTACCGCGATTACCAGCAACGTCTCCTGGCCGCCAGCGCCATGGACTTCGACGACCTGCTCATGGTGACGGTCAACCTGTTCCAGAGCCACCCCGAGGTGCTGGGCGAGTACCAGTCCCGCTTCGCCCACGTTCTCGTGGACGAGTACCAGGACATCAACCGGGCGCAGAACGAGCTGGTCGTCCTGTTGGGCAAGGGGCACGGCAACGTCTTCGTGGTGGGCGACACCGACCAGAGCATCTACGGCTTCCGAGGGGCCGACATCCGCAACATCCTCGAGTTCGAGGAGGCCTTCCCGGACGCCACCGTCGTGCTGCTGGAGCAGAACTACCGCTCCACCCAGACCATCCTCGACGCGGCCAACGCCGTGATCTCCAACAACATGATGCGCAAGCCCAAGGTCCTGCGGACCGAGCGCCTGGGCGGCGAGCGGATCTCGTACTACCAGGCCGAGGACGAGCGGGACGAGGCCCTCTGGGTGGGCGAGGAGATGGCGCGACTGCACTCCTCGGGGCGGTGCCGGTGGGGCGACGTGGCCGTGTTCTACCGCACCAACGCCCAGAGCCGGGTGATCGAGGAGGAGCTCGTTCGTCGTGGCGTTCCCTACGTCGTGGTGGGCGGCCCTCGCTTCTACGACCGGCGCGAGGTGAAGGACCTCCTCGCCTATCTCAAGGTCCTGGTCAACCCGGACGACGAGGTGTCGTTCCGGCGCATCGTCAACGTCCCTCGTCGCGGGGTGGGAGACACCAGCGTGCGCCGCGTCGAGGCGTGGGCGGCGTCGCACGGGACGACCTTCGGCGCCGCACTGGCCGACGCCGACCGGGCGGGGGTCACCGGCAAGGCCGCCAGCGGGGTTCGCAGTCTGCTGCAGCTGCTCGAGCGCCTGCGGAGCGGCGCCGAAGGTGAGGTGTCGTCGGCCGACCCGGCGGTGGTGCTGGAGGCGGTGCTGGAGCTCACCGGCTACCGGGCCGAGCTGGAGGCCGAGCACAGCCTGGAGGCGGCGGGACGTCTCGAGAACCTGGCCGAGCTCGTCGGTGTGGCCAGCGAGCACGAGGACCTGGGGTCCTTCCTCGAGGGGGTCGCGCTGGTGAACGACGCCGACGACCTCGGCGACGACGATTCCAGGGTCGCCCTCATGACCCTCCACACGGCCAAGGGCCTCGAGTTCCCGGCCGTGTTCATGATCGGCATGGAGGAGGGGGTCTTCCCACACCTGCGGGCCATGGGCGAGCCCGACGAGCTCGAGGAAGAGCGCCGCCTGTGCTACGTCGGGATGACGCGGGCCCGCGAGTACCTGCACCTGTCGCACGCCACCTGCCGCGGGTTGTGGGGCTCGGTCCAGTGGAACCCCCCGAGCCGGTTTCTCAAAGAGGTCCCGGAGATGCTGTTGCGGGCGGCGGGGAACGGGGCGGCCAGCAACGGGGCCGACGGCGCCGGCCGATCGGCGACCCGCGGTCGCGACGCGCTGGTCGAGGTCGCCCGCCGGTCCGGACGGACCACCCCGACCAGGACCACGGGGGCCGAGCGGCTGGGTCTGAAGGTCGGCGACGACGTCGTCCACGGCAAATGGGGTGAGGGCGTCGTCCTCGAGCTGCGCGGCGGCGGCGACAAGGCCGAGGCCACGATCCGGTTCCCGGGGGTGGGAGAGAAGCAGCTCCTGCTGGCCTGGGCGCCGCTCAAGCGGGCCTGACCGGCCCCGAGGGGCCCCGGCGGCGGGCGGCCCCGTTTGGTGGGGCGGCACCGAGCCCTGCGTAGTATGCGGTAGATGAACAGGCCCTACCGCGTGATCGTGGCCAAGCCGGGCCTCGACGGACACGACCGGGGGGCCAAGGTCATCGCCCGGGCTCTGCGCGACGCGGGCTTCGAGGTCATCTACACCGGCCTGCACCAGACTCCGGAGCAGGTCGTCCAGGCCGTGATCGAGGAGGATGCGGACGCTGTCGGCCTGTCCCTGCTCTCGGGGGCCCATCTCACGCTCGTCCCGAAGATCATGGACGCCCTCAGGTCCCACGGGGCCGGCGACGTGCTGGTGGTGTGCGGGGGGATCATCCCCGAGTCCGACATCCCCGCGCTGACCGAGATCGGCGTGGCCAAGGTCTTCACCCCCGGGGCCCCGCTCCAGAACATTCTCGAGTGGATGGGCGACGAGCTCGACCGCCGGGAGACGGCGGCCGAGAGCACCCAGACCTAGACCCGACAAGCGACCCCGACAGGAGAGGCAGTCAGGTGGACCTGTTCGAGTACCAGGGCAAGCAGTACTTCGCCCGCTACGGCATCCCGGTCTCGCCGGGAGGCGTGGCCGACACGGCGGACCAGGCCGTGGTCGAGGCCGACCGGGTGGGCTACCCCGTCGTGGTCAAGGCCCAGGTCCAGGTGGGCGGGCGAGGGAAGGCGGGTGGCATCAAG
Source organism: Acidimicrobiales bacterium (assembly GCA_051984395.1). Classification (GTDB taxonomy): domain Bacteria; phylum Actinomycetota; class Acidimicrobiia; order Acidimicrobiales; family AC-9; genus AC-9. Next base: position 4,137 of record JBPYEZ010000141.1, read on the forward strand.
CTGGCGAGCGACCCGGCCGAGGTCCGGCGCCACGCCGAGGCCATCCTCGGGATGGACATCAAGGGCCACATCGTGCGCCGGCTCTGGATCGAGCACGCCTCGGACATCTCCAAGGAGTACTACGCCAGCTTCACCCTCGACCGGTCGGCAAAGCTGCACCTCGGAATGGTGTCGAGCCGGGGCGGGGTCGACATCGAGGAGGTGGCGGCAGAGGAGCCCGAGGCCATCGCCCGCCACCACATCGATCCCGTCGACGGGCTCACGGCCGAGGCGGCGGCCGAGCTGGTGGGCCGGGCGGGGCTCGACCCGGAGGCCCGCGAGGGCGCCATCGACCTGCTGGTGAAGCTGTACCGCTGCTTCGTCGAGGGTGACGCCGATCTGGTGGAGGTCAACCCCCTGATCCTGACGCCCGACGGCCGGGTCCATGCCCTGGACGCCAAGGTGACCCTCGACGAGAGCGCCTCCTTCCGCCATCCCGAGTGGGCGGAGCTGACCAGCTTCCAGGAGCTCGACGACCGGGAGCGCCTGGCGCGCGAGAAGGGTCTCAACTACATCGGCCTGTCGGGCTCGGTCGGCATCATCGCCAACGGGGCGGGGCTGGCCATGAGCACCCTGGACGTGGTGAACCAGGTCGGAGGGTCGGCCGCCAACTTCCTCGACGTGGGCGGAGGGGCGAACGCGGACGTCATGGCCAACGCGCTGGAGGTCATCAACACCGACGACGCCGTGCGCTCGATCCTGATCAACATCTTCGGCGGCATCA
>JBPYEZ010000142.1:0-6076 GCA_051984395.1 Acidimicrobiales bacterium
CGGGGCCAGGCGCCGGCGCGCTCGGTTGACCATGTCGAGATCGAGATCGAAGGCGACGACCTCGCGGGCGCCGAACCGCGTGAGGATGATCTCCGAGCCCACGCCCTGACCGCAGCCGACCTCGAGCACCCGTCCTCCGCTCGCCCGGCCGCCGAGGCGCTCGAGGAGCGGCGCTTCGTAGTGGCGCTGGACCAGGGCGCGCACCGGGTTGTTCATGAGGGCCCTTTCGGCCGCGTTGAGCCTCATCGGGCCTCGCTCCCTCGTCCCGCCAGCACCGCCGAGCGTAGGGCGCTGGGTCCGTTCGTGACCGGTGGCGGTCGGCGGACTGACGGCTGGTTGTGGGCGGTCTCCCTAGGCGTCGACGAGGGCGTCCTCGGCGGCCCGCTCCTGAAGGTGCAGGTCGACCTTGCGCTTGATGCGCTGGAGGGCGTTGTCGATCGACTTGACGTGGCGACCGAGACGCTCGCTGATCTCCTGGTACGACTTGCCCTCGACGTAGAGGCGGAGCACGTCGACCTCGAGGACCGACAGCATGGCGGCCATGGACCTGCGCATGTCGTCCATGCGCTCCCTCGAGACCGCCTGCTCGGCCGGGTCGGTGCCGTGGTCGGAACCGAGGAGCTTCTCGACGAGACGGTCGTTGGGCTCGTCGTCCGGCCGGGTGGCCGAGATCGACACGTACTGGTTGAGGGGCTGGTGCTTGTGGCGGGTCGCCGTCTTGATGGCGGTGATCACCTGCCGCGTGATGCACAGCTCGGCGAAGGCACGGAAGGACGACTGCCGATCGGGGCGGAAGTCCCTGGCCGCCTTGTACAGCCCGATCAACCCCTCCTGCTCGATGTCGTCGGCATCGGCGCCGACGAGGAAGTAGGTGCGCGCCTTGGCCCGGGCAAAGCGCCTGTAGCGCTGGAGGAGGACATCGAGGGCACAGCCGTCTCCGCCGTGGAACCGGGCCACCAGCTCGTCGTCAGGGCAGTCGAGATCCGGACGCCGGTCCATTCGAAGCGACATGTTCTCCACCCCTGCGGCTGTGACCGAGCTGTGCAGCTCGATGGGTGTGTGGACTAGTTCTTTGTAACCAGTCTCTGCGTCCGTGTCAACTGTCACAGCCGGCCCCGAATCCGGGCAGATGTACCCCGAAGCCCCAACGTCACACAAACTTTTCGGGGTGAGGGGCTAGTAGGAGAGAGCCAGTCGCTGCCGAGCGACCTCGAAACAGGCCACCGCACCGGCGGCGGCGACGTTCAGCGAGGCGAGGGACCCGACGCTGGGGATGGCCACGACCAGGTCGCAGCGCTGGCGGGTGAGGCGGGCAAGCCCCCGGCCCTCGGACCCCAGGACCAGGGCCAGTGGCTGGTCGGCCAGGGCCAGGCCGAACAGCGACGTCTCAGCGCCGCTGTCCAGCCCCACCGTCCAGACCCCGCGGCGGCCGAGCTCGGCCAGACCGCCCGGCACGCTCGGGACCACCGCCATCGGGAGCCGCTCGATGGCTCCGGCCGCCACCTTCGCCACGGTCGGAGTGACGTGGGCGGCACCGTGACGGCCGAGCACCGCTCCGGTCGCTCCCGCTCCCTCGGCCGTTCGCAGCAGGGCGCCGAGGTTGTGGGGATCGGTGACCTTGTCCAGCACGACGAGGAAGGGGCTGGGCCCGCCGGGCGACGACCGGCACATGACGGCGAGGTCGACCTCCGGCAGGGCCTCGGCGTGGGCCAGGACCCCCTGCGGCACCTCGGTCCGGGCCTCGGCGTCGAGGCGCTCACGGGCCACCGTGCGGAGGCGAACGCCGCCCTCGGTGGCCAGCAGGCGGATCTCGGCGAGGAGCGGGGAGTCCTCCTGGCCCTCGGCCAGCCACACGTCTCGGGTCCGCCGCCGCCGCGCCGCCAGCAGCTCCCGCACCGCCCGGCGGCCCTCGACCTGATCGCCGCCCAGGCCCCGGGACTGCCGCCGGGCCGGGTCCCCGGCACCCGCCGGACGGCGCTCGGCGCCACGGCGGCCGGACCGGGCATCTCGCGGAGCCTGGCCCCGGGAAGGTCGCCGGGACCCGCCGTGCGGGCGCGACCGGCCTGTCATCGGTCGCCGTCCTCGAGAAGCGTCACCGCGAAGCAGGCGATCCCCTCGGCCCGGCCGAGGGACCCGAGGCCTTCGGCCCGTTTGGCCTTCACGCTCACCGGCGCCGCGAGCACCTCACCCAGTCGGTCCTGGAGCCGGCTGCGGTACGGAGCCAGCGTCGGTGCCTCGAGTACCACGGTGCAGTCGGCGTTGACCGGTCGCCATCCGGCCTGTTGGACCATGGCCGCCACCTGGCCGAGGAGGGCCACGCTGTCGGCGCCCGACCACCTCGGATCGGTATCAGGGAAGTGCTGGCCGATGTCCCCGAGGCCGGCGGCTCCGAGCATGGCGTCGGCAAGAGCATGGGCGACCACGTCGCCGTCGCTGTGGCCGGCGAGGCCCCTCGCACCTTCGATGGCGACGCCGCCGAGCACGAGCGGACGGCCGGGGTCGAGGCTGAACCCGTGGACGTCGAAGCCAAGGCCCACCCGACTGGTCATGCCCGCAGGAGCGCTTCCAGCACGACGAGATCGGACGGCGCGGTGAGCTTGATGTTGCGGGGATCGCCAGGGACGATCACGACCGTCCCCCCGGCGGACTCGATCAGGGCGGCGTCGTCGGTGGCCTCGTCGCCCGTGCGATGGGCCGAGCGCAGGCCGCCCGCCCGAAAGGCCTGTGGCGTCTGCACGGCCACCAGCTCGCTGCGATCCAGGGTGGAGATCACCCGGTCGTCCACGACGTGCTTGACGGTGTCGGCGACCGGGAGGCCGGGAACGGCGGCGTCGACACCGGGGACGAGCGCCTTGACCACCGCTCGGAACAAGTCGGCTCCGGCCAACGGGCGGGCGGCATCGTGGACGACGACCACCTCGGCGTCGTTCGGCACGGCGTTCAGACCGGCCCTCACCGAGGCGGCGCGGGTCGATCCGCCGGTGACGACGACGTCGGCCCCAAGGTCCTCCACACGGGTCGGATCGGGAACGACGAGCACCACGCCAGCGGCGACAGATCGGGCCGCCTCCGTCGACCAGTCGAGCACCTGACGTCCAGCCAGGGACTCGAACTGCTTGAGCCGCCCGAAACGGGTCGCGCTTCCCGCCGCCACGACGACCGCCCAGACCCCGGCCCGCCGCCCCACTCCCGTGCGCGCGGGCGCCGCTATCGAGACGCGTCGCCCACTAGGGCAGCGCCTCGTTCAGCTTCTCCTCCGCCTGCTCCTCACTCACACCGATGGCGAAGGTGAGCTCGGAGACCAGGATCTGGCGGGCGCGCGTGAGCATGCGCTTCTCGCCTGCCGACAGGCCCTTGTCCTTGTCCCGAATGGAGAGGTTTCGGACGACCTCCGCCACCTGGTAGATGTCGCCCGACTTGAGCTTCTCGACGTGGTTCTTGTACCGGCGCGACCAGTTGGTCGGCATCCGGGCCTCCTTCTTGCGAAGGACGGCGAACACCTCCTCGACCTCTTCGTCGTTGATGACCTCGCGGAGGCCCACCTCGTCGGTGTTGTCGGCCGGGACCATGAGGGTGAGGTCCCCGTAGGCGAGCCGCAGCACCAGGTACTCGCGGTTCTCGCCGAAGACGTCCTTTTTCTCACGCTTTTCGATCACGGCGGCGCCGTGATGGGGGTAGACGACCTTGTCACCGACGTCGAACGACATACCACTCCCAGAAACGAGACGGCGAGGGGGATACCCCTAGAGTACGGGGACGAGGGGACTTTGGACAACTTTGCGGGCGAGGTGTTTGTCAGGCACGGCGCCCCGGCCCTCCCGGCGCAGGTGCGAGCTACGCTGCGGCTCCAGATGCAGCACGGCGAGTTGCTGGCCCGATCTGAGCTGTTCAGGGGACTCGATCCCCGTGACCTCGACCAGGTGGTGGAGGCGACGCGGCCGGTCTCGCTCCATCGCAACGACGTGGTGTTCGCCCAGGACGACCCGGCCGAGGAGCTGTTCATCGTCCGGTCCGGGCGCATCGCCATCGCCCAGCGGTCGGTCGACGGGCGTCAGACCATGGTCGCCCTCATGGAGCCGGAGGACCTCTTCGGGGACATGCCCCTCTTCGACGGCCGGCCCCGCTCGGCCGAGGCCAGGGCCCTGGAGCCGTCCCAGCTGGTCGGCGTGCCGTACGGGCCGATCAGGGAGGTCCTGGCCCGGCAGCCGGAGCTGTTGTGGTCCGTGGTGTCCATGCTGGCCGGCCGCCTGCGGACGACCAACGCCGCGCTGGCCGACAGCGTGTTCCTCGACGTCCCCGGCCGCACGGCCAAGCGCCTCCTCGAGCTGGCCGGCCCGGCCGACGAGTTCGTCCTCCCCGTCACCCAGGAGGAGCTGGCCGGCCTCGTGGGCGCGTCACGGGAGCGGGTCAACAAGGCGCTGGCCGCCTTCCTGCGCCTCGGGTGGCTGCAGCAGGCCGAGCGTCACTACCGGATCGTCGACCGCGAGCAGATGGCCCGCCGGGCGACCTGATCGCCCTGCCGGGCGCGTCGGCTCCCGCCTGGGCCGCTGAGCCCGGTCAGGACAGGAACTCGACCGCCCTGCGCCAGGCGTCGGCGGCGTCCTCCGCCCGGTGAGCCGGACGGGCGGGATCGTGGACGAAGCCGTGCTCCGCCTCGGGGTAGACGACCACGGTGACGTCGGACGCGGCTCGGAGCGCTTCGACGTCGTCGGGCGGCGTGTACGGATCGCGCCCACCGACGATGGCGAGCACAGGAGTGTCCCGCCGACGGGCCAGGTGCTCCAGCGGCTCACCCTGCCTGGGGCCCCGCCACGCCTCGGGCACCCGGATCATGCCGTAGAAGGACACGGCCCGTTCGAAGCGGCCCGTGCCGGCGGCTTTCAGGGCGTACATCCCTCCCATGCAAAACCCCATCACCGCCGTGCGGGCGCAGCCGGTTCGGTCCGCGGCAGCGACAAGGTCGCCGAGCTGGCGTTCGTCATCCAGCTCCGGCATGGCGGCCATCCGCTCCTCCCCGGAGGAGCCCGGAAGGTGTGCGAACGGCTCCGGGGCGCAGACCGCCCAGCCGTGGTCACGTGCGAGCCGGGCGCAGAGGTCGTCGATAAGGGGCCGGAGCCCCGAGACGTCGGGGGCCAGCGCGATCCCGAGCGGCGTGCTCGAGTAGGGCCGATGGTGCTCGGGGGGCAACGCCAGCTCCGCGGGGGTCCCGGACGGCAACGAGATGCGCACGGCCGACGTCCGGCTCAGCTGTAGCGGTCCAGGATGCTGGTCTCGGCCAGTCGGGAGAGCCCGTCCTTCACGGCCCGGGCCCGGGCTCCGCCGACCCCGCCGACCTCGTCGAGGTCCTCCACCGTGGCCCGCATCGTCTTCTGCAGAGTCGAGAAGTGGGCCACGATGCGATCGATCACGCTGTCGGGCAGGCGGGGGATCCTCGACAGCAGCCGAAAGCCGCGGGGCTCGAGGCTGGCGCCGAGCTCGACCTCGGGCCCGACGCGGAGGATGCGGGCGACGTTCTTCACGTCCAGGAGATCCTCGCTGGACAGGTCGGCCAGCTCCTCCATGGCCTGGTCAAGGCCTCGGCCTCGCTGCTCGTCGAGGTAGTCCTTCACCACCAGACGGCGGTCGTCGTCGACCCCGCCCATCAGCTCGTCGAGGGCGAGAAGGAGCAGGCGCCCGTCGTCTCCCAGCTCCACCAGGTACCCGTGCACCTCCTCGGCGATGCGGCGAACCATCTCGGCGCGCTGCAGCACGGTGGCGACGTCGCGCACGGTGACCAGGTCCTCCACCTCGAGGGTGGAGAGGGAGCCGCTCACCGTGTCGAGCCGGTTCTTGTAGCGCTCGAGGGTCTGCAGTGCCTGGTTGGCCCGGTTGATGAGCTGGGGGATGGGCTGGAGCGGGTGCTTCAGGTCGTGACGGTAGACGGCGATGATCGACATGTCCTCCGACACCGAGATGACCGGCACGTCGATCGACCGCGCCACCCGCTCGGCCGTGCGGTGACGGGTCCCCGTCTCGGTGGTCGGCACGTTCGGGTTGGGCACGAGGTGCACGTTGGCCCGGGCGATGCGGCCGGCGT
>JBPYEZ010000143.1:0-34320 GCA_051984395.1 Acidimicrobiales bacterium
GTCACGGTGAAGGCCGTGCGCTGCGACTCGGTGTTCGATGTCACCATCAGGGGCAGGTCGAGCTGATCGAGGCGATCGCCGGTCATCGGGACGCAGATGAGGCCCGAGGTGTGAGCCAGGAAGAAGGCGATCTTCTCGGGGGTGACCGCCTCGGCGGCCATGATGAGGTCACCCTCGTTCTCCCGGTCCTCGTCGTCGACCGCGACGACCATGTCGCCGCGACCGATGGCGGCGATGGCGTCGTCGATCCGGGCCATGGGCATGTCAGGGACCTCCCTCGTCGGGGCCGGCGCAGCCGGTGACCAGCAGACGCTCGGTGTACTTGGCGATCACGTCGATCTCGAGATTCACCGGCTCGCCGGGCCCCTTGTGCCCGAGCGTGGTGGCGCTGGCGGTGTGGGGGACGATGGCCGCGCTGAAGCTGTCCGCCGTCACCTCGACCACGGTGAGGCTGACGCCGTCCACGGTGATCGATCCCTTCTCGACCACGTAGCGGAGCACGGGCGCGGGAGCACTCACCCGCAGCGCCGGAGCGGGTTCCAGGATCGTCCCGACGGCATCCACGTGTCCCTGGACCAGGTGACCGCCCAGGCGATCCGACAGCCGCACCGGTCGCTCGAGGTTCACCGGATCACCTGGAGCCAGCCGGTCGAGATTGGTGCGGGACATCGTCTCGTCGACGGCGTCTGCCGCCCACCATCCCTCGCCCGTCGCCGTCACGGTGAGGCAGCAACCGTTGACGGCGATCGAGTCACCCACCCGGGCGTCCTCGGACACGAGCGGGGCCTCGAGGACCAGACGCCCGCCGTCGCGCCGGCGCACCCGCCCGAGCTCCTCCACTATGCCGGTGAACATGCGGCCGTCACCTCCCCGCCTCGGTCCCTGCCAGGACCGTCTCGGCGCGAGGGCCGCCCGGGTTGCCGGGCGGTGAGAGCTCGATGCGGAGGTCCTCACCGACCCGGTCGACCGACCGCAGGCGACCCCGCCACAGATCACCGATCGTCGGGGCGCCGGGACCTTCGAACGCCGGGCGGCCGTCGGAGCCCCCCAGGAGCGCGGGCGCCAGGTAGACGACATAGCGGTCGACCAGCGCCGAGGTATGGAACTGGTGGGCCACGGTCGGACCTCCCTCGACGAGGACCTGGAGGATCTGCCGCCGCCCCAGGTCCTCGAGCACCTGTCCGAGGTCGCCCTCGAGCTCCAGCGCGGGGTGGACCTTGGCACCGTCCGGCGCCCTCCCCAACACGACCCGCAACGGCTGTCGCTCGGGCCGGGGACCGGTCTCCGGGCGCACGGTGAGCTCGGGATCGTCGGACCGCACCGTGCCCGCGCCCACGAGAACGGCGTCGCTCTCGGACCTGAGCCGATGGGCGTCGGCGCGCGCCTCGGGCCCGGTGATCCACCGGCTGCTGCCGTCGGGCGCCGCCACCCGGCCGTCGAGGGTCGCGGCCAGCTTCAGCACCACCCAGGGCCGGCCGGTCCGGCGGTGCTTGAGGTACGGCGCCAGCTGGTCCTCGACGGCGCCGGCCTCGACGCCCACCGAGACGTCGATCCCTGCCTGGCGCAGCCGGGCCAGGCCTCGCCCCGACACGCGGGGATCAGGGTCGACGACACCGACGACGACCCGGGAGACTCCGGCGCCGACGATGGCATCGACGCACGGCGCGGTCCGGCCAATGTGTGCGCACGGCTCCAGGGTGCAGTACAGCGTCGCTCCCCGCGCCTCCTCGCCCGCCGCGGCCAGGGCAGCCGCCTCGGCGTGAGCCTGGCCCGGGCCGAGATGAGCCCCCTCGAAGCTCGAGGTACCGGACACGATCACGCATCCCACCCAGGGATTGGGCGAGGTGCGGGCGCGGACCGAAGCCGCCAGCTCGATCGCCCGCCGCATGGCTGCTTCGTCTCGCATGACGTGTCTCTTGACCGCTCAGTCTAGTGTTCGGTCGGACGACCGGCCAGGAGATCGAGGGCGTGCGGGAGGGTGTCGAGGACGGCGTCCACGCACTCGACGGCTCCGGCGGGCGATCCCGGGGTGTTGAGCACGATGCACCGCCCCAACGTCCCGGCCACACCCCTCGAGAGTCGGCCGCGGGGGCTGACCAGGCGCATGGCTTCGGCGAGGCCGGGGGCGTCGCGGTCGAGCACCGCCCGGGTGCCCTCCGGGGTCAGGTCGCGGGCGGCGAAGCCGGTCCCTCCCGTGGTGACCACGAGCCCCTCGAAGCCGGTCGCCAGCCCGCGCAGGGCGGCGGCGACCGAGTCGACTCCGTCGGCGACCGCCTGGCGCTCGGTCACCGCGAACCCAGCTTCGGCCAGCCGGTCGGTGAGGGCGCGGCCCGACCGGTCCTCCCGGGTGCCGGCGACGACCCCATCGGAGACCGTCAGCACCTTCGCACTCAGCGCCTGGCTCACCGGCCGGCTCGCTCGTGCTCCCCCTCGGCGGCGCGCTGGAGGAGACGGGCCGCCTCCCGGGGATCGTCCTGGCCAAAGATCGCCGTGCCCGCGGCGAAGACCTCTGCCCCGGCACGGGCCGCGGCCGGCAGGGTGTGCGACTCGATGCCACCGTCCACCTCGATGGCCACTCCCAGCCGCCGGCGGTCGATCTCGGCCCGGGTGCGCTCGACCTTGGGCATCACCTCGGCCATGAAGGCCTGGCCCCCGAAGCCCGGGTGGACGGTCATGAGCAGGACGAGGTCGAGACGTTCGAGATAGCCGGCGAAGGCCTCGAACGGCGTCTCGGGGTTCACGGCCAGGCCGACGCCGAGCCCGAGGGCGCGCATCTCGCGGATCAGCGACTCGGTGTCACCGGCCTCGACGTGCACGGTGCAGTGGTCGGCGCCCGCCCGCCGGAAGTCCTCGAGGAAGTCGCCCGGGTTCGTCATCATCAGGTGGCAGTCGAAATAGAGGCCCGTGCGCCGACGCAGCGCGGCCACGACGGGGGGCCCGATGGTGATGTTGGGCACGAAATGGCCGTCCATCACGTCGACGTGCAGCCAGTCGACCTCATCGCCCAGCCTCGCCACCTCGTCGGCCAGGGCCGCGTAGTCGGCGGCGAGGATGGACGGGGCGATCCGGATCATCACCAGGGAGACTACTGGTGGCTAGCCCTCGCTCCAGCGAAGCCGCAGGACGTACATGCCGTCGGTGCCGGCCGCCTGGGGCAGGAGCAGCGCGCCGCGTCCATGTGGGGTCCAGGGCGCACCGGGCGGCTCCAGCGGCACCAGCTCCCGATGACGGTCGCCCAGCCATTCGTCGATGGCCCTGGTCTCGTCGTTCGTCATGGTGCACACGCTGTACACGAGCGTCCCACCGGGGCGCAGGCAACCGGTTGCGCTCTCGAGCAGCTGGCGCTGCAGCATGGCCAGCCGCTCGACGTCGCCCGGCGCCACGCGCCAGCGGGCGTCCGGACGGCGCCGCAGCACGCCCAGGCCCGAGCACGGAGCGTCGACCAGCACGCGGTCGAAGATCGCCGGGCGCACAGGCGCCGCCCGGGCGTCGCCGACGACCGCGACCACGTTGGACAGCCCGAGGCGCCGTGCGTTGTCGCTGACGACGCGTGCCCTCGCCTCGCGCACGTCGCCGGCAAGCACGAGCGACGGATGCCGGGACGCGCCGGCCATGGCCGTCGCCTTCCCGCCCGGTGCGGCACACAGGTCAGCCACCCTGTCTCCCGGTCCCGCCTCGACCAGAGCCGCAACCCACTGCGACGCCCGGTCCTGGACGTAGCCGTCGTCTCGCTCGGCCACCACGGCGGGGCGGTTCATCTCCGCCAGCGCCGCCACGCCCACTGAGTCGCCGAGCTCGGTGGAGAGGCGCTCGACCACCCAGTCCGGGTAGCTCAGCCCGGTCGCCGCGTCGGGCCACTCGGGCGGCAGGGCCTCCGCCAGCCTGCGGAGGACGGCATTGACGAGCCCGCGCGCCCGCGACGGCGCGGCGTCGACCGTCGCGGCCACCGCCGCATGCGGCGAGGTGCCCATGATGGCCAACTGGTACGCGCCCACGCGCAACGCGGCCCGGACGTCGTCGTCGAGCGACCGGCGGACGTGGGGGGCGAGGAGCCAGTCGCAGGCGCGCCGCATACGGGTCGTGCCGTACACGAGGTCGGTCGTGAAGGCCCGGTCCCGCCTCGACAGCCCGCTCCTCCCGAGCAGGCCTGGAAGCACCAGGTTGGCGTAGGCGCCGTGCTCGATCCGCACCAACGCGTCGATGGCGACCCCCCTCGACGTCGTGGGGGTGGCGGACACGCTCATGAGCCGAGGACCTCGCCGGAGCCGAGGCGGGCGCCGCGCAGCCACGAGTCGGCGGGGGCGACGCCGCGGCCCTCGGGCTTCACCTCCACCAGCTCCAGACCGCCCTCGCCCGTCGCCACCACCAGGCCGTCGAGCCGGCCCGGGGGGCCCGGTGCCGTCCCGTCGGCCACCCGCGCCCGCACGACTTCGAGCCGCCGGCCGCCCACCGTGGTCCAGGCCCGGCCCAGGCGGACCGATCGGTGCAGCTCGACCGCCGCTCGGCTCCAGTCCAGATGGAGCTCGGCCGGATCGAGCTTGCCCGCGTAGGTCGGCTCGCCCGTCTGGGGGCGCGGGGTCGGCAGGCTCTCCCGGCCCCGCTCGAGCGCCGACACGAGGAGCGCGGTGCCGACCTCGGTCAGCCTTCCTCGGAGCTCCTCCGCGGTCTCCTCGGAGCCGATGGTGACGCGCTCGCAGGCATAGACGTCGCCGGTGTCGAGTCCCTCCTCCAACGCCATCAGGCACACGCCCGTCTCGGGGTCGCCGGCGAGGATGGCGCGCTCGACGGGAGCCGCTCCCCGCCACCGGGGCAACAGCGAGAAGTGGACGTTGACCATGTCCAGGTGGTCCAGCACGTGCGGCTTGACGAGCCGCCCGAAGGCGACCACCACGCCCAGCTCGGCGCCCACGGTCAGCACGTCGTCGACCTTGGCACTCACGGGGAGACCGAGCTCGAGGGCTGCCGCCTTCACCGGGCTGGGGCTCAGCCGCGCTCCCCGCCCGCGCCTGCGGTCGGGCTGGCTGACGACCAGGGCGACGTCGTGGCCGGCACGGACCAGGGCCCCGAGCGCCGGCACGGCGATGCCGGGGGTGCCGAGGAAGACGAGCCGGGCCAGGGCGCCCCTAACGGGCCGCCGGCCGCCCGTCGCCGGGCAGGCTCAGCGTGCGCTCTCGCAGCGTCCGCATTGCCTGCTTGCGCTGCTCGCTGTCGAGACGCTCCAGGAGGAGCATGCCGTCGAGGTGGTCCACCTCGTGCTGGAACACCCGGGCCAGCAGCTCGTCGGCCTCGACGGAGATGTCGTTGCCGTCGAGGTCGCGGCCTCGCAGGTGCACCTGCTTGGGCCTGATGATCGGCCAGAAGAGGCTTGGCACCGAGAGACACCCCTCGTCGTAGGTCCACTCACCCTCGTGGTGGGAGACCTCGGGATTGAGCACCGCCCGGGGGCCGTCGCCCACGTCGTAGACGAAGAGTCGCTTCTGGACGCCGACCTGGGGAGCCGCCAGGCCCACGCCGGGCGCCGCTCGCATGGTCTCGATCATGTCGTCGACGAGGCGCACGATCGACTCGTCGACCGCCTCGACCTCGGGCGCCCGCTGCCTGAGCACGGGGTCGCCGAAGACCCTGATCGGAAGGATTGCCACCGCCGGCAACTCTAGGCCGGCCCGGGAGGCCGGCCGGCGGAGTGGCCGCAGGCGCACCGCGCCAAGGCCGGCCCGGGAGGCGGGCCGGCGGAGTGGCCGCCCGCGGCAAGTGATCACGCCCGGACGGGGTCGACCTCGACGCGCAGGCGCCCGGGTGGACGGGGCGAGACGGCCAGGGCGTCGCACAGGGCTCGATGGTCGTGCGCCCGCACCAGCCAGCGCCCCTCGTCGGGGCCGAGCACGTCGACGGCCCGCGTGTCCAGCTCGTCGGTGTAGGCGCCGGCGGCGGCGCCCGACACGAGGGCCACGGCGGTGGCCGGTGGCAGTCGGAGGGCCGCCCGCCGCTCCCCCTCCACGGCAGCCAGGCGCCCGGGATCGGCGTGAAGGGCGGCGTCGATCACCTCGTTGCCCGGCGACCGGGTCTGGACGACGACACGGCCCCGCCCGCGACCACCGACCAGTCGCGAGGCTCGGGCCAGCAGGGCCAGGGCCTGCTCGCCGGCCCGAAACCGGGGAGCCAGCAGCTCCTGGTCGAAGTCGAGGAAAACGACCGTTCCCGCCTGCCGGACACGATGGAGGACGGCTTCGGTGCCCACGAGCACCGGTGCGTGGAGGTTGACGTCGACGGTCCGCGAGCTCACCTCCCCGACGGCCATCCCGGCCAGCGCCTCCAGCTCGTCCCGGACCTTCGCCACGCCAGGGCGGAGAACCCGCCACCGCTGTGATCCGCAGGCCGCGCAGACATTCGGCCGCTCCTGACCGCAGCGCCGGCACCGGAGGGTGTCGCCGGCCTCGGCCTGGGCCAGCGGGCCCTGGCACCGCTCGCAGCGAGCCAGCTCGCCGCAGGCTCCACAGGCGAGCAGGCGGGCCCGACCGGTTCGGTTGAGGACACACACCACCCGCTCGTCGGGTGCGGCGCCGGCCGCCCGGACGACGGAGACCAGCCGCTCGGAGAACAGACCCGACCTCGGGTCCTCCTGGCGGCGGTCGACGACCTCGAGCGTCGCCCACCCCTGCCGCTCGGCGCGGCGCGACACGGTGACGAGCCGACCCCACTTCAGCTCCTCGAGGGTGGGGCAGGGCGAGACGAGCACGCAGCGCACCGAGCACCGCGCCGCCCGCTCAGCCGCCACGACCCAGGCGTTCCACGTCGGAGCGCGCTCCTCCCCGTGGGCCTCGTCATGGGCGTCGAGCACGACCACGCCGCCCAGCCTGGGCACCGGGCCCCACGCCGCCGATCTGGTGCCGACGGCCACCCGGCCACCGGCGGCGGCCTCCGCCCAGTGGGCGGGAAGGAGGGCCACGGCGTGACCACGGCGGGCGAGGCGGTCGGCTGTGCGTCCGGCCCAGTCCTGGGTCGGCACCACCACCACCGCCCCCTCGCCGCCGGCCCGGTCGGCGACCGCCGCCTCGACGAGAGGGAAGGGGTCCACCGCCGGAGGCACCCGGACGACCGACCGGCTGTGCGCCATGGCCTCGGCGACCACGCCCGCCTCGAGATCATCCGCCGGGCCAGGGGCGGGGCGACCGGGATCGGTGCGAACCGCCTCGGGGAGCTGGCGAACGGCCCTCGCCGGTGAGGCGGTGGACAGGAACGCTCCGGCCCGGCCCGCCCAGCGCCACGCCGCCCAGTCGGCCAGCTCCACCACGTCGGCGGGCGGGCCGAGACCCGTCACCCCGGCGAGCGGGCGCAGCACGATCCCTTCCGGCGGCGTGACCCCGTCGGCCACCACCCAGCCACCGACCCGCCGGCCGTGAAGGTCGATCCGCACCCTGGCGCCGGTCGCCACGCGCTCGTCGAGGCGCGGCGGCACCACGTAGTCGAAGGGGCGGTCGATACCCGCCACGTCCGGGAGCACCCGGACGACTCGGCGATGCCCCGACTGCCCGCGCCGGCCTTCCGGGCCGGCGTTCGAACCGCCTACAGACCCAGCGACCGCTTCACGTCCTCGAGACGCGAGGTGGCCTCCCAGGTGAACTCCTTGTCGGGCCGGCCGAAGTGGCCATAGGCGGCGGTCCGGCGGTAGATGGGTCGCAAGAGGTCGAGGTCGCGGATGATCGCCGCCGGACGGAGGTCGAACACCTCCTCGACCATGCGCACGATGGCAGCCGGGTCGACCGTGGCGGTACCGAAGGTCTCGACCATGACCGAGACGGGACGGGCCACGCCGATGGCGTAGGCCACCTGGATCTCGCAACGGCGGGCGGCACCGGCGGCCACGATGTGCTTTGCCACCCACCGGGCAGCGTAGGCGGCAGAGCGGTCGACCTTGCTCGGGTCCTTGCCCGAGAAGGCACCGCCACCGTGGCGAGCCGCGCCACCGTAGGTGTCCACGATGATCTTCCGCCCCGTGAGGCCCGTGTCCGCGTGCGGGCCCCCGAGCTCGAAGAGACCGGTGGGGTTGGCGAGCACGTTCGTCCCGTCGACGTCGAGATCCCTCGGAAGCAGCGGATGGATCACGTGCTCGCGCAGGTCGGGCAGGAGCAGGGTGTCCAGATCGATCCCCGGTTGGTGCTGGGTGGAGATGAGGACGGTATCGAGCCGGATGGGACGGTCGTCCTCGTACTCGACGGTCACCTGGGTCTTGCCGTCCGGGCGAAGGTACGGCAGCACACCCGCCCGGCGGACCTCCGACAGACGGTGGGCCAGCCGGTGCGCCAACCAGATGGGGAGGGGCATGAGGTCGGGCGTCTCATCGGCGGCGAAGCCGAAGACCATGCCCTGGTCCCCCGCACCCTGGGCGTTGAGCTGGTCCTCGCCCCCCTTGCCGGAGCGCAGCTCCCACGCCGCGGTCACGCCCTGGCCGATGTCGGTGGACTGCTCGTCGATGGACACCACGACGCCACAGGTGTGACCGTCGAACCCGTACGACTCGCGGTCGTAGCCCACGCTGCAGACGGTGTCCCGTACCAATCGGGCGATATCGATGTACCCGATGGTGGTGATCTCGCCGGCAACCACGACGAGCCCGGTGGTGAGGAGCGTCTCGCACGCGACCCGGCCGTTGGGGTCGTCGGTCAGGATGGCGTCCAGCACCGCGTCGGAGACCTGGTCCGCCATCTTGTCGGGATGACCCTCGGTCACCGACTCGGAGGTGAAGGTGTAGCGGTTGCTCATTCTGATCTCCTTGCCCGGCGGGCGACCACGGCGTCGAGCACGGCGCGGGCCACCGTCTGTTTGTCTGTCAAGCCGACCTCGTGCTCGCTCCCGTCGTCGGCGATGATGACGACCGCGTTCGTGTCGTGCTCGAACCCGACGCCCGGAGCGGAGACATCGTTCGCCACGATGAGGTCGATGCCCTTGTCGGCCAGCTTGGCGACGGCCCGGGCGACGACGTCTCGGGTGTCGGCGGCGAAGCCGACGAGCGTCTGGCCCGGCCGCCTCCGGCGACCTAGGGCGGCCAGGATGTCGGAAGTCGGCTCGAGGACGATCTCGGGTATCCCGTCAGCCTTGCTCAGCTTGGTGTCGGCCACCGACTTGGGCCGGAAGTCCGCCACCGCCGCGGCCATCACGAGCACGTCGGCGCCGTCACTGCGGGCCAGGAGCGCCGCCTCCATCTCCACGGCCGTCTCGACGGGCACGACATCTACGCCTGGCGCCGCCGGGCGCACGGTCGTCGTCACCAACGTGACCGACGCGCCACGGCGCGCCGCTTCGTCGGCCAGGGCGTGGCCCTGCTTGCCCGACGAGCGGTTCCCGATGAAGCGGACGGGGTCGATGGGCTCACGAGTCCCTCCCGCGCTGACCAGCACGCGCAGCCCCTGCAGGTCGCCACCGACCCCGGCGAGCACCTCGTTCACCGCGGCCAGCACTGCCTCGGGCGCGGCCAGGCGCCCGGCGCCCTCGTCGCCGCCGGCCAGGCGGCCCACCTCGGGCTCGACCACCCGTACGCCGCGCCGGCGCAGGATCGCCAGGTTCTCCTGCACGGCGGGGTGTTCCCACATCTCGGTGTGCATGGCCGGTGCCAGCACGACCTGGGCCCGGGTGGCGAGGAGCGTGGCGCTCAGGAGGTCGTCGGCCAGGCCATGCGCGTAGCGACCGATGAGCCTGGCCGTCGCCGGAGCCACCAGTACCACGTCGGCCGACTGGCCCAGTCGGGTGTGGGGAATCGGGTCGTCGTCCTCCCACAGCGACGAGCGCACGCGCTCCGACGCCAGGGCGGAGAACGTCACCTCGCCGACGAACCGCGTGGCGTCCTCGGACAGCACCGGGACCACATGGCACCCGGCGTCGACCAGCCGCCGACACACCTCCACGGCCTTGTAGGCGGCGATGCCGCCGGTGACGCCGAGGACGACACGCCGACCAGACAGCGCGCGCGAGCCGCCGCCCGCGTCCCCAGTCGTCATCCCGTCGGCCTCCCCGCCGCGCCGGCGGCTACTTGACCGCCTCCTCGACGTCCTCGGGCCGGACGTAGACGATCTTGCTGGCCGCCACCTCTTCCAGCGCGATCGAGAGCGGCTTGCGCGACACCGACGTCACCTGGGGCGGCACGATGGCGCCCAGCCCGTCGCCCAGCTGGTTGAAGTACGAGTTGATCTGGCGCCCCCGCTTGGCGGCCAACGTCACCAGCGTGAACTTCGAGTCGACCTTGTTCAGTAGCTCCTCGACGGGAGGGTCCATCATCGTGCTGCGGCGGTCGGCCATGTGTCTCCTTCGGGGCGCGCTTCCTCAAGAACCGCGATGAGCCTGAAGTATACCGAGCAGCTCCCCCACGGCCCGATCCGGGTCGTCGTTCACGACCACGTGATCGGCGATCAGACGACCCTCGGCCTCCTCCCGGGCCCCCAGCTCCAGCCGGCGGGCGACATGCTCCTCGTCATCACCCCGGGCCCGGAGCCGATCGGTCTGGGCCTCGAGCGAGGGGGCGATCAGCAGCACGACGACGGCGGCCGGATCGGCCTCCCGCACCTGCCGGGCCCCCTGCATCTCGATCTCGAGCAGGACGTCGCGGCCCGGCGGCGCGTCCGGCGTCGGCGTGCCGTACAGGTGCCCGAGGTAGGACGCGGACTCGAGGAAGCCCCCTTCCGCCAGACGGGACTCGAACGTGGCGCGGTCGACGAAGCGGTACGCGTTCCCATGCTCACCTGGACGGCGCGGCCGAGTGGTCCAGGACCGGCTCAACCACAGCGCCGGGTCGGCACGGGCCAGGCGCTCGGCGACGGTGCTTTTCCCGACCCCTCCCGGGCCGGAGATCACGACGATCAGGACCGGGCGGTCTCCCGAAGCAGGGCCTCTCGCTGGTTGACGCCGAGCCCCTGCACGCGGCGGGACTCGCTGATCCCGATGTCCTCCATCATCCTGCGTGCTTTGACCTTGCCGAGGCCCGGGAGCGACTCGAGGACCGAGATGACCTTCATCTTCCCAACCGTGTCGTTCTGCTCGCCCTGCTCGAGCAACTCCTCGAGACTGAGCGAGCCCATCTTGAGCTTCTCTTTCAGCTCCGCCCGCGCTCGACGGGCAGCGGCCGCCTTCTCCAGGGCGGCCTGACGCTGATCCGGTGACAGAGAGGGTGGGCGAGGCATGACGCGCACCATAGCGCCACCGGGCCGTGCCCGTCGTCCGAGCGGCGGGTTTATTCGGCCAGCGAGCGGGCCAGCGCCTCGGCCGCCGCCTCGGGGTCGTCGGCGGCGGTCACCGCCCGACCGACCACCAGCAAGTCGGCGCCGGCGCTCAGCGCCGCGTGCGGTGTCGCCGCTCGGGCCTGATCGTCGCGCGCCGCCCCCGCTGGTCGGATGCCAGGGACCACGGCGAGCAGCTCGGGCGCGAGACGCTTCGCGGTGCCGACGTCCTCGGCGGCGCACACCACACCAGCGCAGCCCGCGTCGAGAGCGACGAGGACGCGCTCGGCAACCACGCCCTCCCCGGGCTCGCCAACACTGGTCAGCACGGTCACCCCCAGTGCTGATGGCGGGCTGGCGCCGACCTCCGCCGCGCCTTCGGCCAATCCCTCCACTCCGGCCCGTAACATCGAGGTGCCGCCTTGGGTGTGGAGGGTGAGGTAGCGCACGCCGCGCCGACCGAGCGCCCTCGCGGCCCGACCCACGGTGGTGGGGATGTCGTGCAGCTTCAGGTCGAGGAGGACCGGGAAACCGACGCCGGCGAGCTGCTCGACGGCGTTGGGACCGACGGCGCCGAACAGCTCGAGACCGACCTTGGCGACAGAGAACCAGGGCTCGAGGCGGCGGGCCATCCCGACGGCGACGTCGAGGTCGGCCACGTCGAGGGCCAGGGCGAGATGCTCACGTGCAGGCTCGGCCATGGGCCGCTCCGATCAACTCGGTGATACGGGGGACCTGATGCTCCTGGCACCACCGCGCCACCTCGCTGAGGACGCGCGCAGGTGCCCGCGGGTCGGCGAAGGTGGCCGTGCCGACCTGCACGCCCGCTGCGCCGGCAAGCACCAGCTCGATGGCGTCGGTTCCTCGAGTCACGCCGCCGACACCGACGATGGAGGCAGCCGGGAACGCGGCGCGGCAGTCGTGCACGGCGCGCACGGCGATCGGGTGCATGGCGGGACCGGAGAGCCCCCCGCCACCCGCGCCCAGGCGCGGGGCGCGGGTCTCGGGGTCGATCGCCAGACCCAGCACGGTGTTGACGAGGGTGAGCGACTCGGCTCCGGCCGCCAGCGCGGCCCCGGCGATCTCGCGCACGTCGGTGACGTTGGGGCTCAGCTTCACCCACAATGGCCTGCCACCGGCGGCGCTGGCTGACACGACCTCGGCCGTGGCCGTCTCCGAGTGCGCGAACATCCGGCTGCGGTCCTCGAGGTTGGGACAGCTCACGTTCACCTCGATGGCCACGACTTGGGACGGGGCCTGGGCCAGCATCGTCGCTGCCTTGGCGAAATCGTCGACCCGCCGTCCCCAGATGCTGGCCACCACCCTGGCGCCCGTCTCGAGCAGCGGCGGAAGGTCACGCTCCAGCCACGACTCGACGCCCGGGCCCTGCAGGCCGACGCTGTTGAGCATCCCGGCGGCGGTGCCGTGCACGCGGGGCGCGGGGTTGCCCGGGTAGGGCTCGGCCGACAGCGACTTGACGACCACGGCTCCGAGCGACCCGAGCTCGACGTAGGGAGCCAGCTCGGCACCGTGACCGGACGTCCCCGAGGCCGTCATGATCGGGTTGGGCAGGGACAGCGACCCGACCTTCGTGCTCAGATCGACCACCGGCCGGTCCCGTCTCACAACGGCAGCCGCAGCTGGTCGCCCTGGTGCAGCTCCTGCAGGGAGCGCACCGCCAGCGGGTGGCCCGCCCAATCGGCGATCCCAGCGGCTGCGGCGCGCGCCGCCGCCACCGTGGTCAGGCACGGCACCCCGTGCACGCTGGCCGAGGTGCGGATGTGGACGCCGTCGGCTCGTGGCCCACGGCCGCGCGGGGTGTTGACCACCATCTTGACCTTGCCGCTGGCGATGAGCTCGATGGCGTCGACACCCTCGCCGTCCCCAGGCCTCCTCGCCTCGCCTACCTTGGCGACCACGGTCTCGACGGGCACGCCGTGCTCCTCGAGGAACGCGGCCGTACCGGCCGTGGCGGCGACGGAGAAGCCCAGCTCGACGAAACGAACGGCGGCAGCGAGGCCGGCCGCCTTGTCGCGGTCGGCCAGCGAGAGGAACACGGCCCCGGCCTCCGGGAGACGGGCCCCCGCTGCCATCTGGCTCTTGGCGAAGGCGAGCCCGAAGGTCCGGTCGACGCCCATCACCTCTCCGGTCGAGCGCATCTCGGGTCCCAGAAGGGTGTCGACGTCCGGGAACCGTGCGAACGGCAGCACCGCTTCCTTGACGCTCACGTGGTCACCGCCGCTTGGGGACACCAGCAGCCCCTCGGCTCGCAGCTCCGCCAACGTGGCCCCCACGATCAGCCGCGCCGCCACCTTGGCGAGCGGCACGCCGGTGGCCTTGGCCACGAACGGCACCGTGCGGCTGGCCCGCGGGTTGGCCTCGATGACGAACACCTGTCCCTGCTTGACCGCGTACTGGACGTTGATCGGCCCCCGGACGTCGAGGGCGTCGGCGATGGACCGGGTGTAGCTCTCGATGACCTCCACCGTCGAGGTCGGCAACGTGGGCGGCGGGATCACGCACGCCGAGTCGCCCGAGTGCACGCCGGCCTCCTCGACATGCTCCATCACCGCGCCGATCAGGACCTCGCCGGCGCGGTCGCGCACGGCGTCGACGTCCACCTCGATGGCGTCCTCGAGGAAGCGGTCGACCAGCACGGGGCGCTCGGCCGACAATCCACCCTCGCGCCCGAGCGAGCCGGCGGCGCCCGCTCCCCCGAACGGCGCCAGCGCAGCCATCGCCTCCCGCAGGCCAGAATCGTCGTAGACGATCTCCATGGCCCGGCCCCCGAGCACGTAGCTGGGGCGCAGCAGCGCCGGGTACCCGATGCGATCGAGCACGGCCAGGGCCTCGTCGACCGACGTCGCCGTCGCCCCTGCTGGCTGCGGGATCTCGAGCCGGGCGCACAGCGCGCTCCACCGTTCCCGGTCCTCGGCCAGGTCGATGGCGTCCGGGCCGGTGCCGAGCACGAGGCCGTCAGGTAGCCGGCTCGCCAGCTTCAGCGGCGTCTGGCCGCCGAGGCTCACCACCACCCCGACGACGCCTCCGCCCGCTTCGGCGGCCGACTGCTCCGCCTCGATGACGTTGCGCACCTCCTCGTCGCCCACGGGCTCGAAGTACAGGCGGTCGCTGGTGTCGTAGTCCGTCGAGACGGTCTCGGGGTTGCAGTTGACCATCACGGTCTCGTAGCCCGCCTCGCGCAGGGCGAAGCTCGCCTGCACGCAGCAGTAGTCGAACTCGATCCCCTGGCCGATGCGGTTGGGCCCCGAGCCCAGCACGATCACCGTCGGTCGGCGGCTGGACCTGACCTCGTCCTCGTCCTCGTAGGTCGAGTAGTGGTACGGCGTGGCCGCCTCGAACTCGGCGCCACAGGTGTCGACGGTCTTGAACGTGGCTCGCACGCCGGCGTCCAGGCGGGCCTGGCGAACCGCTTCTTCGGTCGAGCCGAGCAGCCGCGCCAGCTGGGCGTCCCCGAAGCCCAGCCTCTTGGCGTGCCGCCAGTCGCTGCGGCCCATGTTCTCCGTGGTCCGCGAGGCCAGGCGCTGGCGCGCCGCCACGATGCGGCCGATCTGGCCGAGGAACCAGTGGTCGACCCCGGTGGCCGACACCAGGCGGTCGGCGCCGATCCCCCGGCGCAGAGCCGCTTCCAGCTGGAAGGGCCGGTCCGGCGTCGCCACGGACGCCCGCCGGACGAGCTCGTCGTCGGAGAGCGAGTCGAGGGCCGTCTCACCGGGGTCGCCGTTCAGCCCCCATCGGCCGTGCTCGAGGGAGCGAAGAGCCTTCTGCAGCGACTCGGGGAAGGTGCGGCCGATCGCCATCGCCTCCCCCACCGACTGCATGCTGGTCCCGAGAGCGTCGGGGATCCCGGGGAACTTCTCGAACGCCCAGCGCGGAACCTTGGTCACGACGTAGTCGATCGTGGGCTCGAAGCTGGCGGGGGTCTCGCGAGTGATGTCGTTGGCGATCTCGTCGAGCGAGTAGCCGACGGCCAACCGGGCCGCGATCTTGGCGATCGGGAACCCGGTCGCCTTGGAGGCCAGGGCACTCGAGCGCGAGACACGCGGGTTCATCTCGATCACCGCCATGTCGCCGTGCTCGGGGTCGACGGCGAACTGGATGTTGGAGCCGCCGGTCTCGACCCCGATTCGACGGATGCACGCGAAGGCCGCGTCCCGCATCCTCTGGTACTCGACGTCGGAAAGCGTCTGGATGGGCGCCACCGTGATGGAGTCGCCCGTGTGCACACCCATCGGATCGAGGTTCTCGATCGAGCAGACGACCACGCAGTTGTCGACCGCGTCGCGCATGACCTCCAGCTCGTACTCCTTCCAACCGGCGATGGAGCGCTCGATCAGGATCTCCGAGATGGGGCTGGTGGCGAGGGCGGTCCGGGCCAGCTGGCGGAAGCTGTCGAGGTCATGGGCGATGCCCGTGCCCGCGCCACCGAGGATGAACGAAGGACGGATGATCAGGGGGAAGCCGATCTCGACGGCCACTCCGAGCGCTTCCTCGAGGTTGTAGGCGAACCCCGACGGCGGGACGGCCAGGCCGATCTCGGTCATGGCCGCCTTGAAGCGCTCGCGGTCCTCGGCGGTACGGATCGCCTCGCCGCTGGCGCCGATCAGCTCGACGCCGAAACGCTCGAGGACCCCGCGCTCCACGAGGGCCACGGCCAGGTTGAGCGCCGTCTGGCCGCCCATGGTCCCGAGGATCGCCTCGGGGCGCTCCCGCTCGATGATGGCGGCCAGCACGTCGACGTCCAGCGGCTCGACGTAGGTGCGGTGGGCGAACTCCGGGTCGGTCATGATCGTGGCCGGGTTCGAGTTGGCCAGCACGACGCGGTAGCCCTCTTCGACGAGGACGCGACAGGCCTGGGTCCCGGAGTAGTCGAACTCGCACGCCTGTCCGATGACGATGGGGCCCGACCCGATGACGAGGATCGACGAAAGGTCGTCGCGGCGAGGCATCAGCGGCCCGCCTCCATGAGGAGGCGGAACTCCTCGAACAGGTATCCGGCGTCGTGGGGTCCTGGACCGGCCTCAGGGTGGTACTGCACCCCGAAGGCGGCCAGCTCGCGGCTGCGCAGCCCCTCGACGACCCCGTCGTTGAGATTGACGTGGGTGACGTCGGCGCCCGGCACCGAGCCGTCGGCCACCGCGTAGTTGTGGTTCTGGCTGGTGATCTCGACCGCGTCGGACTCGAGCCGGCGCACCGGATGGTTGCCGCCGTGGTGCCCGAACGTCAGCTTGTAGGTGCTCCCCCCCAAGGCGGTGGCCAGCAGCTGGTGTCCGAGGCAGATGCCGAACACCGGTACCTGCCCGAGGAGCCCGGCGATGATGTCCACCGCGTAGCCGAGCGCCGCCGGGTCGCCAGGCCCGTTCGAGAGCAGGACGCCGTCGGGCCGGTCGGCCAGGACCTCCTCGGCGGGGGTCGTGGCCGGCACCACGTCCACCCGGGCCATGGCCCCGAGCTGGCGGAGCATCGCTCGCTTGAGGCCGAAGTCGTAGGCCACCACGTGCAGGGGGCCATCACCCACGCAATAGGGCTGGGGTGTGCTCACCGCCGTCGCCAGGTCGATGCCTTCGGTACCGGGCTCGCCCTGGGCCGCCGCCAGCAGCGTCTGCTCGTCGGCCGGACCGAAGGCGCAGGGCAGCGCGCCCGCCTCTCGGATGTGACGGGTGAGACGGCGGGTGTCGACGCCGGCGATCCCGGGGACGCCGTGCCGGTCGAGGAACTCCCCCAGGCTCTCGACGGCCCGCCAGTTGCTGGGCCGGGATGCCAGGTCGCGCACGACGATGCCCCGGCACCACGGCTGGCGGCTCTCGTCGTCGTCGGGAGCCACGCCGTAGTTGCCGATGTGGGGATAGGTGGAGGCGATCACCTGGCCGGCGTAGGAAGGGTCGGTGATGACCTCCTGGTAGCCGCACATCACCGTGTTGAACACCAGCTCCCCGGTGGTGACGCCTCCCGGCGCGGCGGCACCGACCGCCTCGCCCTCGAACACGGCGCCGTCGGCGAGCACGAGGAGGGCGTCGCTCACCGCTGGGCCTCACCGTCGACGACCACGGGCTCGCCCCGGTACACGGTGTGGCGCACGCGTCCGGTCAGGCGCCGGCCGGCGAAGGGCGTGTTGCGGCTCCGGCTGGCCATCCTCAGGGGGTCGACGACCCAGGTGGACCCGGGGTCGATCACGCACAGGTTCGCCGACGACCCCGCCGCCACCGGGCCGCCGTGCTCGGTCGAGAGCCCCGCTATCTGGGCCGGCCGCCAGGACAGCAGGCCCAGGATGGAGGCGAGGGGCAGGGAGTCTCCGAGCTCGGTCAGGGCCACCGCCAGCGTCGTCTCCAAGCCGATCATTCCCGGCGGCGCGGCGTCGAAGGGCGCCTCCTTGGCCTCCTGGGCGTGGGGGGCGTGGTCCGTGGCGATGGCGTCGATGACACCGGAGGCGAGACCTGCCCGCACGGCGGCCACGTCCGACGGGCCCCGCAGGGGCGGGTTCACCTTGAACATCGGGTCGTAGCCGGCCAGCTCGGCGTCGGTGAGGCAGAGGTGGTGCGGGGCCGCCTCGGCCGAGACGGGCAGACCCTCCGCCTTGGCCGCTTCGACCATCGCCACCGACGCGGCGGTCGAGAGATGGAGGAAGTGGACGCGGGCCCCAGTGAGCCGGGCCAGGCTGATGTCGCGGTGGACCATGAGCTCCTCGGCGGCGGACGGCACGCCCGGCACCCCGAGGCGGCTGGACCACTCTCCCTCGTGCATCTGGCCGCCGGCAGCCAGCCGGGCCTCCTCGCAGTGCTGGGCCAGGACGACGTCGAGCGCCGAGGCGTACTCGAGGGCCCGCCGCATGAGCCGGGCGTCCTGCACGCCGCTGCCGTCGTCGGTGAAGAGGCGCACGCCGAGGGCGGCCATCTCCGCCAGCGGCGCGAGACGCTCGCCTCCCCGGCCCACGGTGATGGCTCCCGCCACGACGACATCGGCCGGCGCCGGCTCCCCGAGGTCGAGGACCTGGCGAACCACGGCGACCGAGTCGATCGGCGGCTCGGTGTTGGGCATGGCGACCACGGCGGTGTAGCCGCCCAGGGCGGCGGCACGGGCCCCGCTCTCGACGCGCTCGGCCTCCTCGCGTCCTGGCTCGCGCAGATGGGCGTGGAGGTCCACCAGCCCCGGCGCCACGACACAGCCGCCGGCCTCGAGCACCACGGCATCCGACGACGGCTCGAGATCGGGCTCGACGGCCACGACCGCTCCGTCGGCCACGGCCACGTCGGCCCGCCGCTGGCCGGTGGCGTCGACCACCGTGCCCCCGCGGACCACGAGCTCACTCGCCAAGGTCTGCCCCCGAGCCCAGGAGCAGGAACAGGACAGCCATGCGCACGGCGACGCCGTTGGCGACCTGGCGGGTAACGAGGGAGTTGGGCAGGGCGGCCAGCTCGGCGGCGATCTCGACACCGCGGTTCATGGGTCCGGGGTGCATCACCAGGGCCCGTTCGGCCAGGAGGCGGCCCCGGGCCCTGGTCAGCCCATAACCGGCGGTGTACTCGCGCACCGACGGAAGCAGCGACTCCGTGGCCCGCTCGGTCTGGAGCCGCAGCAGGTACACCACGTCGGCTTTCGGCAGCACGGTGTCCAGGTCGTGGCTCACCACGACCGGCCACCCCGCGAGCGAGGGAGGCAGCAGGGTCGGAGGCGCGACGATCGTGACCTCGGCGCCGAGGGCGAGGAAGGCGATGACGTTCGAGCGCGCCACCCGGCTGTGCTTCACGTCGCCCACGATGGCGACGCGGAGGCCCTCGAAGGCCCGGTCGGACCCGAGGCTCTGGCGGATCGTGTAGCAGTCGAGGAGGGCCTGGGTCGGGTGCTCGTGCCACCCGTCGCCGGCATTGATCACGGCGGCGGACACCCATGAGGCCACCTGCCAGGGCACGCCGGCGGAGGAGTGGCGGACGATGAGCGCGTGCACGCCCATGGCGTCGATCGTCTCGACGGTGTCGCGGAGGGACTCGCCCTTGCTCAGCGAGGAGGACGAAGCCGAGAAGTTCATGGTGTCGGCCGAGAGCCGCCGGGCCGCCGTCTCGAACGACAGCCGGGTCCGGGTCGAGTCCTCGCAGAACAGCGACACCACCGTCTTGCCCCTCAGGGCGGGCACCTTGGGGATGGGGCGCCGGCCGACCTCGGCGAAGGAGTCGGCGACCCGCATCACCTCCTCGATGCCGTCCCGGCCGAGGTCGGCGACCGAGAGGAGGTGACGACCCGTCGCCACCGGCCCGCTCACCGGTCTGGTCGCCGGCCCCGTCACCGCCCCACCAGGTCTCCGATGACCACGCCCTCCTCGCTCACGTCGACCAGCTCGTCGCGTCGGGTGGGCAGGTTCTTGCCGACGTAGTCGGGGCGGATCGGCAGCTCACGGTGGCCCCGGTCGACCATCACCGCCAGCTGCACGGCCTGAGCCCGCCCGTAGTCGTTGAGCGCGTTGAGCGCGGCCCGGACGGTGCGGCCCGTGAAGAGCACGTCGTCGACGACCACGACGACGCGGCCCGACAGCTCGAAGTCGATGCTCGTCACCGCCTCCGGGAGCACCGGCCGCAGCCCGATGTCGTCGCGATAGAACGCCACGTCGAGGCTGCCGATGGGCACCGCGGTCCCATCGATCTCCTCGAGGATGGCGGCCAGGCGGCGGGCCAGGGGTGCTCCTCCGGTCTGGAGCCCGACGAGGGCCACGTGCTCGAGGCCCCGGTTGCGCTCGATGACCTCGTGGGCGATGCGGGTCAGCGCTCGACGCACGTCGGCCGCCGTCATCACCTGGGCCCGGGCAACGAAAACGCCCCTCCGGGGGGGCGTCAGGTGCCGCTCTCGTTCAGCCAACAGGCTTCCTCCACTGTCCGTGCGGGCCTCGCGGGACCCACTTCACGGTCAGACCCCGAGGTTATCAGTCGGGGCGGGAAGGCGGGCGGGCTTCGGAGGCGATGCTCGCCAGCATGCCGTTGACGAACCGTCCCGACTCGTCCGTCGAGTACCGCTTGGCCAGCTCGACCGCCTCGGAGATCACCGCACCCAATGGGACATCGGGCCGCTCGAGCAGCTCGTAGGTGCCGAGGCGCAGGATGTTGCGGTCGACGGCGGGCATCCGGTCCAGCGTCCAGTCGATGGCATGGCGGCCGATGAGCTCGTCGATGCGGTCGCGGTGGCCATCGACGCCGGTCACCAGGTCCACGACGAACGGCTCGGGAGAGACCGGGAGCTGGGCCAGGAGGGCGGCGGCGCGCAGGTCCTTCGTCTCGGCCTCGTAGAGGAGCGACAAGGCCCGCTCGCGCTCCTCGCGGCGGGTGCCGACACTCATCGCACGCTACTGAGCCCGGGTGAGGTACTCGCCGGAGCGGGTGTCCACCTTGACGCGGTCGCCAGGGTTGACGAACAGCGGCACCGAGACGACGAGCCCGGTCTCGAGCGTCGCCGGCTTGCGCGCCCCCGAGACCCGGTCACCCTGGAGCCCCGGGTCGGTCTGGGAGACCGTCAGCTCCACCGCCGCCGGCAGGTCGACGCCGACGATCTCGCGGTCGTAGAGCGAGAGGACAGCCGAGTCGCCCTCCTTCATGAAGCGGGCCGCCTCACCGAGGGTCGGCGCCTCGACGTGGATCTGATCGTAGGAGGCGGTGTCCATGAACACGAACTGCTCACCGTCACGGTAGAGGTACTGCATCTCGCGCTTGTCGATGACCGCCTGCTCGACCTTCTCGTCGGCGCGGAACGTCCGCTCCAACACGGCCCCTGTGCGCACGTTCTTGAGCTTGGTCCGCACGAAGGCGCCGCCCTTGCCCGGCTTGACGTGCTGGAACTCCACGACCGAGAAGAGCCCCTCGCCCAGGTCGAGGGTCATGCCGTTCTTGAGGTCGTTGGTCGAGACGGTCATGTGGCGATGAGGTCCTTGGGTGCCTTGGTCAGTGCTCGGCAGCCGTCACGTGTGACCACGACGGTGTCCTCGATGCGGACCCCACCGGTCTCGGGCAGGTAGACGCCCGGCTCGACGGTGACGACCGACGAAGCCTCGAGGGTATCAGTGGACGTCGCCGCCACCCACGGCGCCTCATGGATGTCGAGCCCGACTCCGTGACCGGTCGAGTGGAGGAAGGCGTCGGCCCAACCCGCCTCGGCGATCACCTCCCGGCAGGCCTCGTCGACCTCCGCGCAGGAGGCGCCCGCGTGCACGGCCTGCACCCCTGCGGCCTGGCTGGCGGCCACGACCTCGACCATGCGGCCCGCATTCGATCCGAGGTCTCCGACCCACACCGTCCTCGTCATGTCGGAGCAGTACCCGTCGACGATGGCCCCGAAGTCGATCACCACCAGCTCGCCCGCCTCGATCGGCCGGGCCGACGGGCGGGCATGGTGCTTGGCGCCGTTTGGTCCGGCGGCCACGATCGTGTCGAAGGAGCTCCCGGCAGCGCCGAGCCGGCGCATGGTGAAGTCGAGCTCCAGCGCCAGGTCCGCCTCGGTCACCCGCTCGGGCAGCAGGCGCCTGACCTCGGCCAGGGCGGCGTCGGCGATATCGGCGGCCGCCTCCATGCGGGCCAGCTCTCCCGCGTCCTTCACCCGACGGAAACCCTCGACCACGCCCTCGGTCGGCACGAGCTCGGCGCCGGTGAACACCTCGGCGGCGAACCGCCGCTGCCGGGCCCAGGTGACGTCGGTCGCCTCGAGGCCCACCCGGCCCAGTCCTCGCGCCGCGGAGGCGAGAGCCTCCAGCTGGGCCGCCACCCCGCCGATCTCGACCCGGGCGCCCACTCCCGCTGCCGCCAGTTGCTCGTGGGACTGGGTCTGGTACCGACCGTCGGTGACCAGGACGGCGTCCGCCGGCGTGACCAGGAGGATGCCGGCCGAGCCGGTGAACCTCGTCAGGTACCCGACGTTGGACAGGTTGGTGACGAGCAGGGCGTCGCAGCCGGCGTCGCCGAGCCGGTCCCGCAGGCGGGGGAGGCGGGCGGCCACGTCCATGGCGGGCAGCGAAGCGAAGTCCACCGTCACGTCCAACGTGCCGTCCCCGTCACGACACCCGACTCTAGGCGCGCCCCCGTCATGTCGGCCCAGCCTCCGAGCGGGCGGCCAGGATGCGGGCGACTGCGTCCACTGCGAGCTCGTAGCCGAGGCCGCCGAACCCGGAGATGGAGCCGTCTGCGACCGGCGCCACGACCGAGACGTGCCGCCAGGGCTCCCGGGCATTGGGGTGCGACAGGTGCAGCTCGACCACCACTCCGTCGAAGCTGGCCAGCGCGTCGTGCAACGACCAGGCGTAGTGCGTGAGGGCACCCGCGTTCACGATGATGGCGGCGGCTCTGCCTCGCGCCGCGTGGACGGCGTCGACGAGGACGCCCTCGTGATTGGACTGGGTGTGCTCCACCACCATCCCGTGGCGCAAGGCGGCGGACTCGGCGAGAGCAACGTGCTCGGCGAGGGTGGCCCGGCCGTAGACCTCGGGTTGGCGCTGGCCCAGCAGGTCGAGGTTGGGCCCCGACAGCAGGACGAGCAGGGGTGCCGTCATCGGGCCTCGTCACCGACCTTGTCCATGCCGGCCAGGGCCGCTCGCACGTCGGATCGCTCCACATCCCGCACGACCTCCACACCCCGGGGGCCGTCCAGCACGAAGGTCAGGCCGGAGGTCGCCTTCTTGTCCCTCGCCATGAGGTCGATCAGCCGACCGGCGTCGGCTCCGGCCGGAAGCTCGGTGGGCAGGCCGTACCCCTCGACCACCCGCCGGTGGTCCGTCACCCGCTCGTCGTCGATCCTCCCCAGCCGCCGGGCCAACAGGGCGGCGAACACCAATCCGATGCCGACGGCCTCTCCGTGGCGTAGATCAGCCCCGATGTCGACGGCGAGCGCCTCGAGGGCGTGGGCGAGCGTGTGCCCGTAGTTGAGCACGGCGCGCGCGCCGGCTTCCCGCTCGTCGGCGGCGACGACTCGCGCCTTGATCTCCACGCAGCGCGCCACCCGCTCCGCTAGGGGCAGGTCGGCGAGCCCTTCGGCGCCGAGAAACGCGTACTTGGCCAACTCGCCCAGCCCGCTCTGGTACTCCCGCGCCGGCAGGAACTCGAGCACCTCGGTATCGCACAGGACGGCCGCTGGTTGCCAGAACGCGCCGACCAGGTTCTTGCCTTCGGGGAGGTTCACGCCCGTCTTGCCGCCGATGGCCGCGTCCACCTGGGCCAGCAAGGTCGTGGCCACGTGCACCACGGGGACGCCGCGGTGGTAGGAGGAGGCGGCGAAGCCGGCCACGTCGGTGACCACCCCGCCGCCGACCGCTACGACGACGTCCGCGCGCGTGAGGCCCCAACGGGCGAAGCCCCGGCACAGCTGCTCCACCGTGGCGAGGCACTTCGCCTGCTCCCCCTGGCCGATCAGGAAGGACTTCCACTCCACCCCGGGATCGACGACCACGTCGACCGCCGACTGGGTGACGACGGCCGCCCGGGCGACGCCGGTAGGCAGGACCTCGAGCAGACGGTGACGGGCGCCGTGTCCGACGAGCACCTCGTACGACCGGTCCCCGAGCGCGACCGGGACTCGGATCACCGACGCGCGTCCGACGACAGGCCGGCCAGCACCCGCTCGGCCACCGTCGCCGGCTCGAGCCGATCGACGTCCACGACGACCTGAGCAAGCTCCTCGTACACGGGTCGTCGCTGGGCATACAGGCGACGGATGGCGGAGGCGGGATCGTCGCCGAGCAGGGGGCGCCCGTCGCCGTCACCGACCCGCTTGGCCAAGGTCTCCACCCGGGCCCGCAGCCAGACCACGACGCCCCGGCGTAGCACCTGGCGGTTGCCGGGGTCGAGGACGGCACCACCTGCCACCGACACCACCGTCGGCGTGTCGGTGACCGCGGCGACAGCCAGGGCGCGCGCCTCGGCTGCCCTGAAGGCGGCCTCGCCCCTGCCGGCGAAGATCTCGGGGATCGTCTGCCCGGTGTCGCGCGCGACCTGCTCGTCGCTGTCGAGATGCCGCCACCCGAGCCGCTCGGCGACGATTCGTCCGACCGTCGTCTTCCCGCATCCCATCATGCCGATGATGAAGACGTGATCAGCCATCCCGGGCGCCGACCTCCGACGACTCCTTGAGGGTGGCCACGTACGCGTCGCGGTTGCGGACGACCTCGGCCAGCGAGTCTCCGCCGAACTTGCGCAGCGCCTCACTGGCGAGTGTGAGAGCGACCATCGTCTCGGCCACCACGCCCATGGCCGGCACCGCGGTGACGTCGGTGCGTTCCTTGAACGAGACGGTCTCCTCCTTGGAGACGACGTCGACCGTCTTGAGCACGGGTCGGTTGAGCGTGGCCAGAGGCTTCATGGCCACCCTGGCCACCAGCAGGTCGCCGGTGGACATCCCGCCCTCGACGCCGCCGGCCCGGGTGGTCTCGCGGCGGTAGACGCCGGCGTCCGGGTCCCAGGCGATGGCGTCGTGAGCCTCCGAGCCCCTCCGGCCGGCCAGGTCGGCGCCATCGCCGAGGCCGACCGACTTCACGGCCTGGATGCTCATCAGAGCCTGAGCGAGGAGGCCGTCGAGCTTGCGGTCCCAGTGCACGTGGCTCCCGAGCCCGACAGGTACGCCGTAGGCGAGGACCTCTGCCTCGCCACCGAGCGAGTCGCCGGCCTTGGCCGCCGCCTTGACCTCGGCCACCATGGCCTCCTCCACCTCGGGAGCGAAGCACCGCAGCTGCGAGGAGTCGACCCGAGGCAGGTCGCCCGGCTCCGGGCGGATGCCAGAGCGGGCCTCGACCGATCCCACGGCGACGACGTGGCTGAGCACCTCGACGCCGAGGTGGGCCAACAGCGCCTTGGCGCACGCGCCGGCGGCGACGCGCGCCGCCGTCTCGCGCGCTGAGGCTCGCTCGAGCACGTCGCGGGCGTCATCGAAGCCGTATTTCTGCATGCCGGCCAGATCGGCGTGGCCCGGCCTCGGCTGGGTCAGCACCCGCGAGGGGGCGCCCGGCGCCGGTGACATCTCCTCGGTCCACTTCGGCCACTCGGTGTTGGCGATGACGACGGCCACCGGCGAGCCCAGGGTTCGGCCGTGGCGGACACCCCCGATCAGGCTCACCTCGTCCTTCTCGAACCTCATCCGGGGGCCCCGTCCGTAGCCGAGCCGCCGCCGGGCCAGCTCGCCCTGCACCTCCTCCACGGTGACGGGCAGGCCGGCGGGAAGCCCCTCGACGACGACGACGAGCGCCTGACCATGGGACTCACCGGCAGTGAGGAAGCGCAGCACGAATCCCAATGTACCGGCGGGTCCCGGCCGCCGGCCGTGCCGGGTCGCGGCCTGCCGGGAGCGGTCCAGGGATCAGCCGGACCAGGCGCGGGCGAGCTGACCTCCCCAGAGCACGGCGAGCACGGCACCGGCGCCGAGAAAGGGGGCGAAGGGCAGCCGCACCATCAGGCCCCTGCCCATGGCCATCAGGACCAGCCCCGCGAGCGCGGCGAGGGCGAACGCGAGCACCAGTCCGACAGCCAGGTGGGCGGGCCCGAGCCAGCCCAGGTAGAGGCCGATGAAGCCGGCCAGCCGGACGTCGCCGAAGCCGAGACCCCGGGGCTGGACCAGGTGCACGACCGACAGGGCGGCGAAGGCCAGCGCTCCGCCGAGCAGCGCCTCGAGCGCCGCTCGACCGGCGCCGTCGACGATCGCCGCCCCGCCCAACAGCGGCGCCGTGAGGGCCACGGCGGGACGCAGGACGCGGTTGGGGATCACCCGGTGCTCCACATCGACGGCGGCCACGGTCACCAGGACCGCGAAGAACAGGCAGTAGGCGGGCAGGACGGCGACGAGACCGAACCGCAGGGCCGCGGCGGCGAACAGCGTTGCCATGGAGAGGAGGGTGTACGGACGGCCCTGGCGCACGAGAGAGCCGGCACCCAGCCCGCCCGCGGCACAGGCGCCCACCAGCAACGCGGCCACCGCCGCAAGTTAGTAGCGCCGCGCCGCCAGTAGCCCGAGACGGGCCCGTCGTCGGCGCACGGCCCGACGCCGGAGGACCACCACAACGGCGACAAGCACGAGGAAGGCGGCGGAGACGGCGAGGACGACGTCGCGCAGGAGCCCGCCGAAGAGCCCGACTCCGTTGGCCCGGGTGGCGGTGAGGGCGGAGCTGCGGCGGATGATCTGACGGGGTGTCGTGTCGCTGGACGGCGGCGACAGCGACGTCGACACCGGGGGAAGGTGGTCGACCCTCGACTCGTTGGCAACCGGGGTTGCGAAGCCCAGGTCGAGCAGTGCACCGGCCGAGTGGTAGATGTCCGGCGACTGGAGAACGACCGCCAACATCGTCCTCCCGTCGCGGGTCGCGGCCGCCATGAACGTGTCCCCCGCCGCCTTCGTATAGCCGGTCTTGATGCCGATGGCTCCCGGGTACAGCTCCAGGCCGCGGTCGACGTTGCGAATCACGTGGACCACCCCGTCGGGTGCGGTGAACCGGTACTCGGGCATGGCCACGATCTGGCTTATCGCCGGGATGGCCAGGGCCGTCCGGGCGATGATGGCCAGGTCGTAGGCGGAGACGAAGTTCCCGCCGAGGACGGAGAACTCGTCGTCCAGCCCGGCTGGGTCGCGCAGCACCGGATTGTCGACCAGGTGCAGCGCGGCTGCGGTGCGCCCCATCTCGACCGCGAACGCCTCCCGTGACCCGCTGACCCTCTCGGCCAGCGCCGTCGCCGCGTCGTTGGCGGACAGCATGAGCATGGCGTGGAGCGTGTCGGTGAAGGACCAGACCTGTCCCACCTTCATGCCCAGGTCCACCGCCTCCGCGCCTGCGGCAACGGGGCTCACCGGGACAACAGCGTCCGGAGGCAGATGCTGGACGGCCATGATGGCAGTCAGCACCTTGCTGATGCTGGCGGGGCGCATCGGAGTGTGGTCGTTGGACGCGGCGATCACGTTGCCCGTGTCGGCGTCCACCACGACCCAGGCCTTCGCCGCCACCGGAGGCGCCGGGCTGGGGGTGACGGGCGGAGGCGGCGGAGGCGTCGCCGGGGCAGGCACCGGTGCGGCCGGCTCGGCCGCGTACGCCCGCTGCGCCCCCGGCAGACCAACAGAGACGACGAGGAGGAGGAGCGCCGTCAGGGCAACAAGGGAGTGGCGTCTGACCGCCCACAGATCCACCGGCAAAGAGTAGGGCCCCGGTCCGCGTCGCGTGGAGCGATCGGGCGCGCTCGACCCCAGTCTGCGCGGCGTGGGGTCCCTACGCCGTGCTACTTCTTGGCCGGCTCGTAGTAGGGATTGTCGCCGCTGGCGTGGTCGGTGACGTCGACCACCGACGTCACCTCGGGAATGGCGTCGGTGATCGCCACCTCGATGCCCTGGCTCAGGGTGACCTTCGCCAGCCCGCACCCCTGGCAGCCGCCGCTCAGGCGCAGGTACGCGGTCGCCTCCTCGACGGCGACGAGGTCGGCCCGGCCTCCGTGGGCGGCGATGCTCGGATTGATCTGGCCGTCGAGCACGGCGACGACCCGTTGGGCGACGTCGCCGCTGAGGTCGGCCGGCGGCCGGCCACCCATGGCCGGGCTGCCCGAGGCGGGCGGGGAGTTGGGGTTGATGATCACCATCCCGGCGTCATCACCGGCACCGCTCACCTCGAGGGTAGCGCCGCGGATCTTCTCCACGCTGGTCTCGGGGATCACGATGGTGAGCTCGTCGTCGTGCTGGACGAGGTCGTCGGGACCGGCGTCCGCCGCCGCCTCGAAGTACATGTCGTAGGTGTAGTTGGAGCCGGCCACACCGCTGACCTCCAGCCAGAGGGCCAGGCGATCACCGTCGCTCTCCGACGCTCGGACGTCGAGCACCATGGTGCGAGCGCGGTCGCTCACCTTCAGCACGGGCTGGAACTCGGGTGTCTGCTGGGAGGTCATATCCTCACTCCTGACGGTAGCCTCGCCGGAGATGTCGTCGTCAGCCTGCTCGGGCCGGCCCTCGGGGCCAGCCGGTTCCTCGCTCCGACCTCCCGACCCGGCTCGAGGGCACGGGTGGGCGGGGCACATCCACATGATAGGTCCGTGACCCGCCTTGTCCTGATCCTCCCCACGGCCACCTACCGGGCGAGCGACTTTCTCGACGCCGCCGCCGAGGTGGGCGCCGAGGTGGTGGTGGCCTCGGAGCGCCGTCAGGTGCTGGCCGAGACCATGAAGGACCGCTTCTTGCAGATCGACCTGCGACGGCCGGAGGAGGCAGCGGCATCCATCGTCGACCTCGCCCGCCGGCGCCCGATCGACGGCATCGTCGCCGTGGACGACCAGGGGGTGCTCCCGGCGGCGCTGGCGGCGGTCCACCTGGGTCTGCCCCACAACCCTCCCGACGCCGTGCGGACGACCAGAGACAAGGTGGCCCTGCGGGAGGCGATGGCCGCGGCGGGCGTGCCGCAGCCGCGGTACATCAGTGTCGGTCCCGAGGACGACGTCGCCGGTGCCGCCGCAACGGTGGGCTTTCCATGTGTGATCAAGCCGCCGTCGCTGTCGGCCAGCCGTGGCGTGATCAGGGCGGACGACCCTCCGGAGGCCACGCGCGCCGGCGAGCGGGTCAGGGCCATCATGGCCGATGCCGGCGGCGACCTCGCCGGTCCCCTGCTGGTGGAGGCGTACGTGCCCGGCGCCGAGGTGGCGGTCGAGGGCCTGCTCAGGGCGGGGACGCTGGAGACGCTGGCCGTGTTCGACAAGCCGGATCCACTGGAGGGGCCCTACTTCGAGGAGACCATCTACGTCACGCCGTCGCGCCTGGCTCCGACGG
Organism: Acidimicrobiales bacterium; assembly: GCA_051984395.1. Lineage (GTDB taxonomy): Bacteria > Actinomycetota > Acidimicrobiia > Acidimicrobiales > AC-9 > AC-9. The sequence continues at coordinate 28,959 of JBPYEZ010000143.1, forward strand.
CGGTCTCCGCCGTGGAGGCGACGGCGGCGGCCGCCTGCACCGCCATCGGTCTGGTCGAGGGACCGGTCCATGTCGAGCTGCGGACGGAGGGAACGGGGACGTGGCTGATCGAGCTGGCGGCCCGCTCGATCGGTGGGCTGTGCTCCCGCTCGTTGTCGTTCGGGGTGGGCGTCAGTCTCGAGCGGCTGATCGTGGCCCATGCCCTGGGGAAACCCGTCGACGGGCTCTCGAGGGAGCGACGGGCGGCGGGGGTCATGATGCTCCCGATCCCCGGCCGCGGCCGCCTGGAAGCAGTGACCGGCCAGGACCAGGCCCGACGGGTGCCGGGCATCACGGAGCTCGACATCTCGATCGCGCCGGGCCGACCCATCCGTCCGCTCCCCGAAGCTGACCGGTACCTCGGCTTCCTGTTCGCCAAGGGCGAGACGCCCGAGGAGGTCGAGGCCAGCCTGCGCCGGGCGCATGCCCACCTGGACGTGCGCGTCGTCGATGACGAGCAGTGCGACCGATAGCGTGGCCACGGTGAAAGCGCTGCTCGTGTCGACCTACGAGCTGGGTCATCAGCCCCTCCACGTCGCCTCTCCGGCAGCGGCGCTGGCGCGGGCTGGCCACGAGGCACGCTGTCTGGACCTGTCGGTCCAACGATGGGACGAGCTGGGGCCCGAGGCGGTGGACTGGGCCGATGCAGTGGCCTTCTCGGTGCCGATGCACACCGCCATGCGGCTGGCCGTGGCCGCGGCCAGATCGGTCCGGCAGCGCCGCCCCGAGCTGCCGCTGTGCTTCTACGGCCTCTACGCGCCCATGGCGGGCGATCCCGCCGTCGCCGGCCTCGCCGACCGGGCGATCGCCGGCGAGTACGAGCCGGCCCTGCTCGACTGGATCGCCCAGCTGGGGGCCGAACCCCGGTCCGTTGCCAGCCCCGTCACCGTCGAGCTGGGGAGGGGCCGGTTCTCCGCGCCCGTCCGCCGCCTGCTGCCACCACTCGATCGCTATGCCCGCCTCGCCGTGGACGGGGAGGAGCGCCAGGTCGGTTACGTGGAGGCGAGCCACGGGTGCGCGCACCGTTGTCGCCACTGCCCCGTGCCGGTGGTCTACGACGGTCGCACCCGCCTCGTGGGACAGGACGTCGTCGTGGCCGACGTCGCCGAGCTGGTCGGCATGGGCGCCCGTCACATCACCTTCGGCGACCCTGACTTCCTCAACGGCCCTCACCACTCGCTCAGGGTCGTGCGCGCCATGCACGAGCGCTTCCCCTGGCTGACCTTCGATTGCACGACGAAGGTGGAGCACATCCTGGCCCAACGCGGGGTCTGGGAGGAGATGGCTGCCGCCGGGTGCCTGTTCGTCGTGTCGGCGTTCGAGACGGTGAACGACGAGATCCTCGCCCGCCTCGACAAGGGCCATACTGCCGCCGAAGCGGCCGAGGCCGTCGGCATCCTCCGGCACCACGGGATCGAGACCCGTCCCTCGTGGCTGCCTTTCACGCCCTGGACGTCGGTGCAGGACGTGGCGGACATCGTGGAGTTCGTCGCTCGCCACGATCTCGTCCCCAACGTCGACCCGGTCCAGTACAGCATCAGGTTGCTCATCCCTCAGGGCTCCCTGATCCTGCGCGATGACCAGTTGCCCCTCGGGCCCTACGACCCGGACCTCCTCAGCTACACGTGGCGATCACCCGACGCCCGAGTCGACGCGCTCCAGGCCGACCTGGCGTCGATCGCCGAGCGAGCGGCCACCGACGACGAGGCTGTGGGCACGACCTACCTGCGCATCCGGCGGGCCATCGCCGAGGCGACGGAGGGCCGCGGTGACGAGAACGGTACCGACGACGCCGACGAGGTGGGGGTGCTCGTCGGCGCCCGATCGGGCGCAGGCCGACCACGCCTGACCGAGCCGTGGTTCTGCTGTGCCGAGCCGACCGCCGGTCAGTTCGGCTCGCTCGGTCACCTGTCCGACTGATCGACGTCGGACGCGCCGCGGATGCCGCCCGCCGGGCACGAGCACGACTACCGTGGCCCTGATGTCCCGATCACGACGCGGTGGAAAACAGCCCGACGGTCTTCACGAGTGGGTGAGCTTCGAGGACCCCGACGAGGACCGGACGTGGGTCTTCGACGTCACGTTCCTCCTGAGCCAGTGGACCTGCATCTTCGGTCGCGGTTGTCAGGGCGTGCTCACCGAGGCTGCTCCGGAGCTGGGCCAGGGATGCTGCTCCTATGGCGCCCACTTCACCGACGAGGAGGACGCGGCGCGCGTGGAGGACGCCGCAGCCACGCTCCGACCCGACCAGTGGCAGCTTGCTCACCGGGCGCGGGCTGGCCCGCTCAAGCGCACCCGGTCGGGCGACGTGGCGACGAGGATCGTCGACGGCGCGTGCGTCTTCTTGAACCGGCCGGGGTTCCCGGGAGGCGCCGGCTGCGCGCTGCACCTGGCCGCCGTCCAGGGGCGCCGGCCCCCGATGGAGCTGAAGCCCAACGTCTGCTGGCAGCTCCCGCTGCGACGCGAGGACGACGTCGCCGACGACGGCCACGTGACCTCCACGGTTGGTCAGTGGGAACGCCGACACTGGGGGGCCGGCGGGGCGGAGTTCCACTGGTGGTGCACCGAGGCCCCCGACGCCTTCGTCGGCACCGAGCCAGTGTTCCGCACCCAGCGCGAGGAGCTCATCGCCCTGGTCGGTCGCGCTCCCTACGATCGGGTGAGCCGCTACCTCGCCGACCGCTACTTCAACGGGAGCGAGTACCCCGCCGTGCCAGTGCCCCACCCGGCCGTCCGGCGCCGCTGAGCACCGGGTGTTCCAGCCGAATACTGCCGACCCGCGTCAGGCTTCCTCGTCGAGCTCCTCGGCCTCGGCCAGGCACCACGAGGCGTGGCCCTGGCGGGGGTCGGCTCCGCACTCAGGACACTGCTCGGCGGCGCCGTCCGCGTCGCGCACCGTGGTTTGACCCTGCTGTCCGAGCTTCAACGTGCGGGCCTCTTCGAAGCGCCGGTGACGTCCCTTCTTCACGAGCCGCTCCCAGGTGTCGACGGGTGCTGTGGCGACAGTGTACTTGGCTGCTGTCGCGATCAAGCCCCCCCGGGCGTTGCTCAGGAAACTCGCTAGGGTCTCGCGCGATGCCCGAGGAGCTTGACGTCCAAGCCATGATAGAGCGTTTTCGGCAGCGTGCTGCGGCAGTGCGAAGCAGGGGACTCCCCCCCGTCGAGGGCGCCGAGCGCCGGCGCTTCGCCGAGCAGGCCCAACGCGACTTCATGGACTTCGCCATGGTCGGGGACGCCGAGGGAACGCTCGAGAACGGGGTCCTGACGCTGCGTATCGACCTCCGCCCGCGGGACGACGGAGGCACCCGCGGCTAGAGGGCAGGATCGGCACCGGACCGCCGGCGAGTCCCCCATCCGGGGGATAGCCGCGGCGGTCGCGGCACCGGAGACTGCGACCGCCGCCGTGACGCGATGCGTCTGGTCCGCAGAGCGTCGAAAAAGGAGCGGCTACGGCTTGACGATCTCGTCGACGATGCCGTAGCTGCGCGCGGCCTCGGCGCAGAGGTGCCGCCCGAGCCGCAGGTCCGCCTCGACGTGCTCGAAGGGCCGACCGGTCGCCTCGGCCAGGCGGCGAACGTAGCTCTGCACCCGAGCCTCCAGGTCGGTCGCCCGCCGATGCAGGTCGGTGGCCGCCCCCGTGAAGTCCGCCGTCGGCTCTCGCAGGTGGATGCGACCGAGGGCGCCGATGCGGCGGTGGGTACAGACGGCCAGCACCCCGGCGATGGTGCCGCCGACCGTGCTGGCCACCGTGGCGTTGACCTCGACGCCAAGCACGTCGATGGTGTCCATCAGGGTGAAGGCGACGTCCAGGGAGTCGGACTCGGCGTTCAGCCGCAGCTCGACCGGGTCGTCGCCAAGCGCGTCCAAGGTCATGACCGTGGCCGCCGCCTCGCTGGCCCGCGCCCCGTCGATGGCCCCGCTGAGCAGGACGATCCTCCGTTCGAGCAGGGCCCGTTCGGCGGATCGGCCGGGCTCCTCCGACGCGAATCGCCCGCTCACGATTCTTCTTCTGAGCCTTCCGGGCCCGGCGCGGCGGCGTCGCCCGGACCGGCGCCGCGATCGTCGGGCTCACCGAGTCGCCAATCGATGACCTGGTCGACGGCGGCGGCATAACGCTCCAGGCTCGACAGGCGCACGTCACTCTGGCCCGATTCGAGGCGGGCGACGGCCGACTGCGACGTTCCCATACGGGCCGCAACCTCGGTCTGGGACATCCCCGCCGCCAGCCGCCTGGCCGCGAGGGACTCGCCCAGTGCCCGGCGACGACGGGCGACGTCACCGAAGCCGGGCAGGTAACGATCGTGGCGTCGCTCAGCCACCGGTCCGCTCGGGCCTGGGCAGCGGGCGCGCCGCTCGACCACCGTCGTTCATACCAAAGATGATAGCTCTTTTTTGATATCGCATGTATGGTATGAGCGGTCGGTGACGCAGCCGGCCGCGAGAGAGTGAGGTCGGCCCGGGAGGCCGGCCAGAGAGTGAGGTCGGCTCGGGAGGCCGGCCCAGAGAGTGAGGTGATCATGGCGTCGTACCACTCCCTGATCCCGACGGTCCTCGACAGCGGACCACGGGGCGAGCGAGCTTTCGACATCTACTCGCTCCTCCTTCGCGAACGGATCGTCTTCCTCGGTCAGGAGGTCGACGACCAGATTGCCAACCTCCTGATCGCCGAGATCCTCTACCTCGACGCCGAGAACCCCGACAAGGACATCTACCTCTACATCAACTCGCCTGGCGGCCTCGCCTACGCAGGGATGGCGATCTACGACGTGATGCAACACGTCCACTGCGACGTGGCCACCATCTGCGTCGGCATGGGCATGTCGGCGGCAGCGATGATCCTGGCCGGTGGTGCCGCCGGCAAGCGCTCCGCCTTGCCGAACTCCAAGGTCATGATCCACCAGGGATCGGCCGGGGCTCGAGGGGCGCCACGCGATATGGAGATCCAGCTCCAAGAGGCGCTGGCGACCACCAGGCGCATGGCCGAGATCCTCGCCCACCACACCCACCAACCGATCGAGCGGGTCGAACGCGACGTCGACCGCGATTTCTACATGACGGCCGAGGAAGCTCGGGCCTACGGCATCGTCGACGACATCATCGCCCCCCGCCGGGGCGTTGCCGCGCTCACGGAGGCTGCGGCGTCGTGACCGGGCAGCGGGCCCGGTGCGACGTCTGCGGGGCCGTCGTGGTCTCCCGCCACCCGTGGGACGTGCGGACGTGCTCCTGCGGTCGCCTCACCGTGAGCGGCGGCCCGAAACATCGCAGGGTCCACTGGCGGGCGGAGCCGGGGACCGGGTGGACGGACCTCGGCGATGAGCCGGAG
>JBPYEZ010000144.1:0-16287 GCA_051984395.1 Acidimicrobiales bacterium
CAGCTGGCCGAGGAGTTCTGGCGGGCCCTGACCACGTCGGCGGGCATCACGTTGCACATCACGTTGCGCAGCGGACGCAACACCCATCACATCCTCGAGGCGTCGTTCAAGGCCGTGGCCCGATCCCTGCGCGACGCAGTTCGCGTCGAGGGGGCTGACGTACCCTCGACCAAGGGACGCCTGTGATCGCCGTGCTCGACTACGGGATCGGCAACCTCCGATCGGCCGAGAAGGCCCTGCAGCGGGTCGGCGGCGACGCCCGATTGGTCACCGAGGCCGATCAGGCCGAGGATGCGGCGGGGGTGGTGCTGCCCGGGGTCGGAGCCTTCGGTCGCTGTCTGGAGGCGCTGCGGTCGTCTGGGCTCGACGCCGTCGCCGTCGACGCCGCCCGCCGCGACCTTCCGTTCCTCGGGATCTGCGTCGGTATGCAGATGCTCTACGAGGCGTCGGCCGAGGACGCCGACGCGCGCGGCCTCGGCATCCTCGAGGGCCGGGTCGGCGGCCTCCCGCCGGGGCCCAAGAGCCCCCAGATGCAGTGGAACGTGCTCTGCTCGGTGCCGGGTCGGGCCAGCCAGATGCTGGGCCCCCTCGGAGACCGCCCGTGGGTGTACTTCGTGCACTCGTTCGCGCCGGAGCCGTCGGCGGACGTCGTGGCCACGTGCGACTACGGGGGGTCGGTGGTAGCCGCCGTGGAGCGGGGACGGCTGTGGGCCACCCAGTTCCACCCCGAGAAGTCGGGCGCGGCCGGGCTGGCGCTCCTCGCCGGCTTCGTGCGCGCCTGCGCGTGATGGACCTCTATCCCGCCGTCGACCTGCTGGACGGACGGTGTGTGCGGCTGGTCCAGGGTGACTTCGAGCGCCGCACCGAGTACGGAGATCCCGTGGAGGCGGCGGTCGAGCTGGCCGGGGCCGGCGCGCCCTGGCTCCACGTGGTCGACCTCGACGGGGCCAGGACGGGTCAGCCGGTGAACCGCGGGCTGATCTCGGAGATCGTCGCCGCCGTCGAGGTGCCGGTGCAGGCCGGAGGAGGGATCCGAGACGAGCCGGCCGCTGCCACCCTGCTCGACGCCGGGGTGGCCCGCGTGGTCCTGGGGACCGCAGCAGTCGAGGACCCCGACCTCCTCGAGCGGTTGGCCGCCAGGTACCCGGGGCGCGTGGCCGCCGGCATCGACCACCGCGGGGGCGAGGTGTCGCTGCACGGGTGGACCCAGGCCTCCGGAGCAGGGCTGGTCGAGGTCATGGGCAGGCTCGAGGATCTCGGAGCGGCGGCGGTGATCGTGACCGACATCAGGCGGGACGGGACCCTGGCGGGGCCCGACGTCGCCGGCCTGTCGGCCGCGCTGGCCGTGTCGACCGTGGACCTCATCGCCTCCGGAGGCGTGGCCACGCTGGACGACCTGGCCCGCCTCGCTCGTCTCGACGCAGACGGCCGGCGGTTGGCGGGCGTGATCGTCGGTCGGGCCATCCATGACGGACGGCTCGATGTGAGGGAGGCCCTCGCCGCGTGCGCACCGTCCGGGTGATCCCCTGCCTCGACGTCGACGGCGGGCGGGTGGTCAAAGGTGTCAACTTCGAGAACCTGCGCGACGCCGGCGATCCCGTCGAGCTCGCCGCCCGCTACGACCGGGCCGGCGCCGACGAGGTCGTCTTTCTCGACATCACCGCGTCGTCCGACCAGCGCGACACGATGGTTGACGTCGTGCGGCGGACCGCCGACGAGGTGTTCATCCCGTTGACGGTCGGCGGCGGCGTGCGCAGCCTGGACGACGCCCATCGACTGCTCCGGGCCGGCGCGGACAAGGTGGCGGTGAACACCATGGCCGTACAGCGGCCGGCGCTCGTGCACGAGATGGCCGTCGAGCTCGGGTCGCAGTGCGTGGTCGTCGCCGTGGACGCCCGCCGGCGGGGCGGCGGCTTCGAGGTCCACACCCACGGCGGGCGTACACCCACCGGCCTCGACGCCCTCACCTGGGCAGTGGTCTGCGAACGCCTGGGCGCCGGCGAGCTGCTGCTCACCTCCATGGACCGTGACGGGACGAGAGACGGCTACGACCTCGAGCTGACACGGGCGGTGGCGCGGGCCTGCTCGATCCCTGTCATCGCCAGTGGGGGGGTCGGCACCCTCGACCACCTCGTGGAGGGGGCGGTGGCCGGCGACGCCGACGCCCTGTTGGCGGCGTCGATCTTCCACTACGCCGAGCACGGTGTCGCCGAGGCCAAGGCTCATCTGGCCGCCCACGGCGTGGGCGTCAGGCCGGTCGCCGGCTGAGCTGCTCGAGCCACCTCAGGCAGACCGCCATCAGCTGATCGGCCCGGCCCACGAGGTAGTGGTCCCCACCCGGCACGACCTCGAGGTGGGTGTTCGTCCAACCGTCGATCAAGGGACGGGCAGACTCAGGAGGACGGAACTGGTCGTGCTCGGGCACGACCACGAGCTTGGGCCTTGGGTCGCCGGCAGCGACCATGTCGGCCACGGCGGCCGATCGCAGCGGCGGAGCCACCGCCAGCCACCCGGCCAGACGCTCGTCGCCCACGGCAAGGGCCGTGTCGGCACCGAACGACCAACCTGCGAGCACGAGCGGCAGACCCTCGGTGATGGGGGAGAGCAGGTCGACGGCAGCGACGAGGTCGGCGCGCTCGTCGCGTCCGCCACCGTGGGTCCCCTCGGAGCGGCCGACGCCGCGGAAGTTGAAACGGAGGCAGGCGACCCCGGCCGCGGGCAGGGCGTCGAACATGGCCGCGGTCACGATGGAGCGCATCGACCCGCCGAACTCGGGGTGCGGATGAGCCAGCACGGCGGCCGACCACGGCTCCTCGGGGACGCTCAGCTCGCCCTCCAGGGCCAGCCCGTCGGCGCTCGACAGGGTTACCGGCTCGATCGGCATGGGGCGAGACGGTACCGTGCCCTAGTGGCACAGCCAGCAGACGCCAAGACCGGCAGCTCCAAGCCCCAGCAGAAGCAGCCCATCACGATGCTCAGCGATCGTGTCCTGGTGCAGGTGCCGGTGGCCGAGGGAGAGCGCACCTCCCGAGCGGGCATCCTCATTCCCGCCACGGCCCAGGTATCGAAGCGGCTGGCCTGGGCCGAGGTGGTGGCGGTCGGCCCGCACGTGCGCAACATCAAGTCGGGCGACCACGTCCTGTTCAATCCCGAGGACCGCTACGAGGTCGAGGTCCAGGGCGAGGACTACCTCATCCTGCGGGAGCGGGACATCCACGCCGTGGCCTCCGAGCGGATCGACGGCGGCACGGGGCTGTACCTGTGACCGATCGCGCCCCGTTCGTGGCCACGCCCGTCGAGGCCGACGAGGCCGCCCTCTCGGCCGTCGCCTACAACGACAGCGGTCTGGTGCCCGCCATCGTCCAGGACCACGCCACCGGCCAGGTGCTGATGCTGGGATGGATGGACGACGTCGCGCTCCGGCGCACCCTGTCCTCGGGCCGAACCTGGTTCTGGAGCCGCAGCCGCCAGGAGTACTGGTGCAAGGGCGAGACGTCCGGGGACCGCCAGTGGGTCCGGGGCGCCTACTACGACTGCGACGGCGATGCCGTGCTGGTGGTGGTGGACCAGGAGGGGCGGGGGGCGTGCCACACCGGCGAGCGCACCTGCTTCTTCCGGGCCTTCGGCGAGGTCACGCCGACGGCGGGCTGACGGGCCGGCGTCGGCCCAGGCGGGCCACGACGCCGCGCACGAGGCGGATGCCGACGTCGTCTTCGACCGACATGATCGACTCGGGGTGGAACTGGACGCCCGCCACCGGAAGCTCGGCGTGCTCGACGGCCATGACCACCCCGTCCTCGGAGACGGCGGTGGCCAGCAGTCCGGGCGGCAACGCCGCCGGCGGCGCATGGAGGGAGTGGTAGCGGCCGGCGACGAACTGCTCCGGCAGCCCGGCGAGGAGCTGGCCGCCGACGACCCGCACCGATGAGGGCTTGCCGTGAGTTGGTGTGGGCAGGGTGTCCAGCTTGCCCCCGAGGTGCTCCACCAGGGCCTGGAGACCGAGGCAGACCCCGAACACCGGGAGATCCCTAGCCAGGCAGGCGGCGATGGTCGCCGAGCAGTCGAAGTCCTCGGGCCGCCCCGGACCGGGGGACAGCACGACGAGGTCGGGCGCCAGCCGGTCGAGCTCGCCCTCCGGGAACCCGGCCCGAAGAGTCGTGACCTCGGCTCCCCCCTGGCGCAGGTAGTTGGCCAGCGTGTGCACGAACGAGTCCTGGTGGTCCACGAGCAGCACCCGGGCCGAGGGCTGAGGGCGCAACTCGACGGACTCCGCGGCGACTGTCTCGGGCCGGGGCAGGCGGAGCGCATCGAGGAACGCGGCCGCCTTGTCACGCGTCTCCAGCTCCTCGGCGTCCGGGTCCGATTCCCACAGCAGGGTGGCGCCCACCCGCACCTCGGCGACCCCCTGGCGCACGCGCACGGTGCGGAGAGTCAGGCCCGTGTTCATGCGCCCGTCGAAGCCGACCCAGCCCACGGCGCCGCCGTACCAGGCCCGAGGCGTCTTCTCGTGGTCCTCGATGAACTTCATGGCCCATGCTTTCGGGGCCCCCGTGACCGTCACCGCCCACATGTGGGACAAGAAGGCGTCCAGGGCATCGAATCCCGGCCGCAGCGTTCCCTCGACGTGGTCGACGGTGTGGATGACGCGGGAGTAGATCTCGATCTGTCGGCGCCCGATGACCCGCACGCTGCCCGGCTCGCAGATGCGCGACTTGTCGTTGCGATCGACGTCGGTGCACATGGTGAGCTCCGACTCGTCCTTCGAGGAGTTGAGCAGCGCCCGGATGCGCTCGGCGTCGTCCATGGGATCCCGGCCCCGGGCGATCGTGCCCGAGATGGGGCAGGTCTCGACCCGGGGGCCGTCCACCCGGACGTACATCTCGGGCGAGGCGCCGACCAGATAGTCGGACTGCCCGAGGTTGACGATGAACCCGTAGGGGGCGGGGTTGCGCTCCCGCAGCCGCCGGAACAGCTCCGAAGGCGGGACAGTGCAGGGCTCGAAGAACGTCTGGCCCGGCACCACCTCGAACAGGTCCCCCCGACCGAAGGCCTCCTTGGCCACCAGGACGCCGGCCGCGTACTCACCGGGTCCATGGTCACAGGAGCGAGCGACCTCGGAGACACCGACGAACGAGGTGCTCTGTCCCTCACGGGGCAGCCCCCGGGTCGACCGGGCGCCGGCCTCGAGCTCGTACCGACGCCGGGAGGCCCGTTGGCGCTGGTGGTCGACGACGACGATCTCGTCGGGCAGGTACAGCACGAGATCGCGCTGGTCGGCGGGGCGCTCGAGCCTGAGGCGGACGGGCTCGAACTGGAAGGCGAGGTCGTAGCCGAAGGCCCCGTACAGCCCCAGGTGAGGATCGGCATCGCTGCGGAAGAGGGCGGTCAGGGCCCGGATGACCGAGAACACCGAGGGCTGGAGACTGCGTTCCTCTTCGGGGAAGTGGCGCGGGGGCGCCTCGACCACCGCGGTCAGGTGCTCACCTCGCAGCTCGGCCGAGGTCAGGTCGGGGACCTCGGCGACGACGTCGGCCAGCACCGGCAGCAGCTGTCGCCCCCGCCGGTTGAGCGCGGTGACGGCCACCTGCCGCCCTCGGCAGGCCAGCTCGAGGAGGGGATCGACGAACCCGACGTCCCACCGGGTGTAGCGGCCCGGGTACTCGAAGCTGGAGGCGAACAGAGCACCCCGGCGGCTGTCGAGAGCGTCGATGATCGCGTCGATGGCCCCCTCGAGCGCGATGTCCTCGACCGTGCGGAGCACCCGGATGCCGCGCTCGGTGGTGTAGGTGGTGGTCTCGGGGGTCATCGACCGTCCACAGTAGGCCCGTCGGTGCGCAATGATTTGTTGATATGGACGGGACCAGCTGGGACGGCGACTACCGAGCCCTGCGCCACGAGGTGGGCGCGGCGTGGGTGCCGCGCGACGTCGTGCGCGTGGCCGGGCCGGAGGCCGTCGCCTATCTCCAGGGCCAGCTCAGCCAGGACGTCGAGGGCCTGGAGGTCGGACGCTCGGCCGAGTCGCTGTTGCTGGCCCCCCAGGGCAGGGTCGACGCCCTCCTCCGGGTCACCAGGACGGCCGACGACGAGCTCCTCCTCGACGTCGACGGAGGCTACGGCGACGCGGTCGTGGCCCGGCTGGCACGGTTCAAGCTCCGGACCAAGGCCGACATCGAGGCCCTGGCGTGGCGCTGCCTGGCCCTTCGAGGCCCTCGGCTGGCCGACGTCGACCTCGGCGCCCGGGCGGGGGACTGGCTGGCCCTGGCGGCCGACTGGCCGGGTCTGTCCGGCGTCGACCTGGTCGGCGAGGACCCGGTGGTGCCCGACGGCGTTCCGGTCTGCGACCCCGAGGCCTGGGAAGCGGTACGGGTCGAGGCCGGGATCCCGAAGATGGGGACGGAGCTGACCGAGCGCACCATCCCCGCCGAGGCGGGCGTGGTGGAGCGCACCGTCAGCTTCACCAAGGGCTGTTACACCGGCCAGGAGCTCGTGGCCCGCATCGACTCCCGAGGGAGCCGGGTGCCCCGTCACCTGCGGGGACTGGTGCTTGCCGCCGGCGACGCCCCGCCGGTCGGCGCCGCTGTGGTCGGCGAGGGCGGGCAAGGGGAGCGGGAGCTCGGCCAGCTGACCAGCGTGGCCCTGTCGCCCACGCTGGGGGGCCCGGTGGCTCTGGCCTACGTGCGCCGGGAGGTCGAGCCGCCGGCCGATGTCGTCGTCCGCTGGGGAGGAGAGGAGGCCACGGGCCGGGTGGAGGCCCTGCCCCTCGTGGCATGAGGCTGGGACGCACACCGCTGTTGGCCGTCGCCGCCCTCTGCCTCGCCGGGTGCGCCCCCGGGGCGGTGAGCGCCCTGCCCCCGCCGCCGAGGACGTCGCCGAGCCAGCCCACGACCACGACCTCCGACTTCTCCCGGATCGCGCTGGCCGGCGTACCCGGACGCACGACGATCCCCGGGGTCGCCATCGGGCCCGGGCACGCGACCCTGTCGGGCACCGTCGGCGGCTCGACCGGCCCCGTCGCCGGCGCCACGGTGCAGGTCGAACGACTCGTCGGCGACGCGTCGGCCACCGCTCGGGTGAGCTCGGGAGCCGACGGGCGGTGGTCGCTTCCGGGCATCCTCGGGGGGCGCTACCGGGTGCGAGCGTGGCGGGCACCCGACGCCACCATGGCCACCCCGCAGATCTTCTTCCTCGGGGGTGGCGAGAACAAGACGCTCGACCTCGGGGTGCAGAGCTTCTCCGGACCCGTCGTGACCTCGTCGATCGCACCCAATCCGCCGGTGGTCAACCGGCCCGCCAACCTGGTGGTCGACGTGAGCAATCGGGTCGTGGACGCCGAGGGCGTCGGGCGGGCGGAGCCCGTCGCCGGCGGCAGCGCGCAGCTGAGTGGGTCCGGCGCCTGGCAGGTCACCGGCCCCAACCCGGCGACGATCGACCGGGGAGGCCAGGCGAGCTGGCAACTCACCTGCCAGGCCGGTGGGAGCCAGCCCCTGAGCGTCTCGGTGAACGGGGCCGCCTCGCTGCCGATCGACGTACCCGCCTGCGCCGGCTAACGACGCAAGGCAAGGATCATGCGGGTCCCGCCGCCGTTGGCCACCGGCGACTCGGCCCGCACGGTCGCATCCATGGCGTGGGCGAGCTGGGCGACGATGGCGAGCCCGAGACCGGACCCCATCTGGCGGGCCGGCTGGCGTGAGAGATCGAAGGACCGCTCGAACACCGTCGAGAGCTCGTCGGGTCGAATGCCGGGCCCGTCGTCCTCCACCAGGACATCCACGCCCGACCCGTCTCGAGGGCTGGCCGCGACCCAGATGCGGCCCTCGGCGAACTTGTAGGCGTTCTCGACCAGGTTCGCCAGCACCTGGGCCAGGCGGTCGGGGTCGGTCACGGCATCCAGTCGTCGGTCGTCCGCGCAGGCGACGATCAGCTGCAGGCCCGCCTTCTCGACGACGGGACGAAATCCCTCCGCGGTGTCGACGACCACCTCGCCCACGTCCGTGGGCCGGAGGTCCAGTGAGAAGCGGCGGGCGTCCAGCTTGGCCAGCTCGAGCAGGTCTCCGACCAGACGCTCGAGGCGGCGGGACTCGCTGGCGATCACCGAGGCGGCCCGCTGGGTGTCGGTGGCCGCTCCCTCGGCGATCGCCTCGGCGAAGCCGCGGATAGAGGTGAGCGGGGTCCGCAGGTCGTGGGAGACCGCCATGAGGAACTGCCGCTCCAGGCCTCGGGACCGGCTGAGGCTGGCGGCCATGGTGTTGATGGACCTGGTGAGCGAGGCCAGCTCCGGGTAGTCGTCGCGCGCCACGGGCACCTGGGTGGTCAGGTCGCCAGCCGCGATCCGGCCGGTCGCGGCCACGGCGTCGTCGAGGGGCCGGGTCACCCGCCGGCTCAGTCGCTGTGCGACCACGGCCGCCACGACGAGGGTCCCCACTCCCACCAGGACGAGGTAGAACCAGCTGGGACCGGCGTTGCTCACCCGCCGGGTCAACACCACCGCCTCCTGGGGCTCGGTCAGGCCCCGGTTGCGCTCGGCGGTGGTGAGGGGGACGGGGACGGCCGCATAGACGAGGTTGCCCTTCGTGCCCGAGGTGGACAGCCCCTCGCTGACCCCGCTGGGATGCACATCCCCGGCCGTGAGCCCGGACGGGAGGGCGGTGCCGAACTGGTTGCCCCTGATGGCGACCACCTCGGCGCCGTCGAGCCGGATCACCCGCTTCAGGATGGGCAGGATCGTCGCCCGCCCGGGACTGCCCGGTGTCGGCCGGGCGGCCTCCGCCGCCTCGGTCCCCCGGGCGATCGCCGTCGCTTGACCGAGGAGGCCCTGACGGGCGTCGTCGACCGCCGCCCGGCGGGCCAGCAGCAGGGCGCCGACACCGGCCGCCAGCAGGGCAGCAGCCGTGACGCCGACGATGGCGATGGTCAGGCGGCGTCGCACGAATCAGCCGAGCCGGTAACCGACGCCCCACACGGTGGCGAGCGGGAGGTGGTCGCCCAGCTTCTTGCGGAGCTGTCGAACGTGGACGTCCACGGTGCGCTCGTCGCCGTACCAACCCGGACCCCACACGCTGTCGAGGAGCTGGGGACGGCTGAGCGCGAGGCCGATGTTGTGGGCGAGATAGGCCAGCAGATCGAACTCCCTGGCGGCCAGAGGGACGACCCGGCCGTCGACGCGGGCCTCGCGGCGGCCCAGGTCGACCTCGACGCCGCCGGCCAACAGGACGTCGGGCTCCTCGCGGCGCGGCCCGTCGACCCGCCGGAGGATCGCCTTCACCCGGGCGACCAGCTCTCGGGGCGAGAAGGGCTTGGTCACGTAGTCGTCGGCGCCGAGCTCCAGTCCCAGCACCCGGTCGATCTCGCTGTCCCGGGCGGTGAGGATGAGCACCGGCACGGCGCCATCGCCCCCGAGGCGGCGGCAGGCATCGAGACCGTCGATCGGGCCAGGAAGACCGAGGTCCAGCACGACCAACCGGGGTCGTTCCCTGCCCACGACATCCAGGGCCCGCCCGGCGTCGGTGGCCTGGAGGACCCGGAAGCCCTCGCGGCGCAGGTACAGCTCGACCAGATCGGCGATGTTCGGGTCGTCCTCGACGACCACGATCGTCCCGAGATCGCTGGTCACGCATCAAGGGTGGCACCTGGGGCGGGGCGAAGGTGCGCACTGCCGGCCGCTCCGGGCCGCAGGGCGGGACCAAGCCCGGCGGCGGCCCGTTAATCGGAAGATCGGCGGACGCGCACCGGTAGCATTTGGCCAACATGGCGACCTACCTGGACCGCATCCTCGCTGTCCATCGGGCCAGGGCCGAGGAGGATGATCGCCCCGTCGAGGGCCTGGTCGAGGTCGCCCGGCGGGCGCCCGCGCCCCGGCCATTTCGCCAGGCGCTGGCCCAGGACGGCCTGTCGGTTGTCGCCGAGCTGAAGCGGCGCTCGCCGTCACGGGGCGATCTGGCCGTCGACCTCGATCCGGCGGCGGTCGCCACCGCCTACGCGGCCGGGGGAGCGGCGTGCCTGTCGGTGCTCACCGATGCCCGCTTCTTCGGCGGATCGCCGGCCGATCTGGCGATGGTGCGACACGCCGTGGACCTGCCGGTCCTGCGCAAGGACTTCACCGTCTGCGACGCCGACGTGTGCGACGCCCGATTGATGGGAGCCGACGCCGTTCTGCTCATCGTGGCGGCGCTCACCGACGCCGAGCTGGTCCGGCTCCGGCGCCTGGCGGGGGAGCTGGACCTGGCCGCCCTGGTCGAGGTCCATGACGAGGACGAGCTGGAGCGGGCGCTCGATGCCGGCGCCGACCTCGTGGGTGTCAACCAGCGTGACCTGTGGACCTTCGAGGTCGACGACGAGCGGGCGGGGCGCCTGGCACCCCGGATCCCGAGTGGGGTCCTCGCGGTGGCCGAGTCCGGGGTACGCGACGGCGCCGATGCCGCCCGCCTCGCCGGGTACGGCTTCGACGCCGTGCTCGTCGGCGAGTCACTGGTCCGCGCTGCCGACCGGGAGGCCGCCGTGCGGTCCCTGCTCGGCCAGGCGGCAACTGTGGCGCCGCTCGGCGCGGCCCGGAGAGCGCAGTAGCTGCCGTGTTTGTGAAGGTGTGCGGTACTACCTCTGAGGAGGACGCGCTGCTGGCCGTCGCTTTGGGCGCAGACGCCCTCGGCTTCGTGTTCGCCCCGTCTCCCCGCCAGGTCGCCGCCAGCCGGGCAGCGGAGATCGCTCGGCGCCTTCCTTCTCACGTGATCACCGTGGGCGTGTTCAGCAACGAGACGCCCGAGCGCGTCGTCGAGGTCGTCAACACCGTCGGCCTCAAGGGCGCGCAGCTGCACGGCAACGAGTCGCCGGAGGCCACCCGCTGGGTGGCCGAACGGGTGGGTGTGACGATCAAGGCCTTCGCCGCCGGCCAGCGGGCCATCGCCAACGCCTCTGACTACCGCGCCGACCTCATCCTCCTCGACGCCCCGTCGCCGGGGTCGGGCAAGGTGTTCGACTGGCGGCTGGCCGAGGGGGTCGTCGACGGCTCGCGCCTGCTGCTGGCAGGAGGGCTCGATCCCGTGAACGTGGCCGAGGCGATCGCCCGGGTGCACCCCTGGGGCGTCGACGTGGTCACCGGGGTCGAGTCCCATCCCGGGCGCAAGGACCCGCGCAAGCTGCGCGCCTTCATCGCCGCCGCCAAGGCGGCTGTCCCGCCTGACTACCGGGGTGACGATGACGCGCCCTACGACTGGCAGGAGGGCTGAGCGGTGGCGCTCCAGGCATCCTCGCCGGCGGCGATGGGCGAGCCCTCGGCGACCGGTCGCTTCGGTTCGTTCGGGGGTCGGTTCGTGCCCGAGTCGCTGGTGGGGGCGTGCAAGCAGCTCGAGGCGGCCTTCCGCGCCGCGTGGGCCGACGAGAGCTTCCGGAGCGAGTACGCCGCGCTCCTGCGCGACTACGCCGGTCGCCCGACGCCGGTGACCGAGTGCCGACGGCTGTCGGAGCGCCTCGGAGTTCGCGTCCTGCTCAAGCGCGAGGACCTGACCCACACCGGGTCGCACAAGATCAACAACGTGGTGGGCCAGGGCCTCCTCGCCCGGACCATGGGCAAGCGGCGACTGGTGGCCGAGACGGGAGCCGGACAGCACGGCGTGGCCACGGCGACGGCGGCAGCGCTGTTCGGGTTGGAGTGCGTCGTCTACATGGGGACCGTCGACGTGCAGCGTCAGGCCCTCAACGTGTTCCGCATGAACCTGCTGGGCGCCGAGGTGCGACCGGTCGACTCGGGCAGCCGCACGCTGAAGGACGCCATCAACGAGGCCATGCGGGACTGGGTCGCGTCGGTCGAGACCACCCACTACTGCCTCGGGTCCGTGATGGGTCCGCACCCCTACCCCTGGATGGTCCGCGAGCTCCAGCGGGTCATCGGAGACGAGGCGCGTCGGCAGTGCCGCGAGGTGCTGGCGGGTGGGGACCCCGATTTCGTGCTCGCCTGCGTGGGCGGCGGGTCGAACGCGGCGGGGACGTTCGCCGGCTTCGTGGACACCGGGGCGGCACTGGTGGGCGTCGAGGCGGCGGGCGGGGCAGCCATCGGTCGCGGTGTTCCGGGAATCGTCCACGGCATGCGCTCGCACCTGCTCCAGGACGAGGACGGGCAGGTGCTCGAGGCCCACTCGATCTCGGCGGGCCTCGACTACCCGGGCGTCGGTCCCGAGCACGCCTATCTCGCCGAGATCGGTCGGGCCCGGTACGTCCAGGCCGGTGACGACGAGGTGCTCGACGCCCTGCGGCTGCTCTCGGAGACCGAGGGAATCATCCCCGCCCTCGAGCCTGCCCACGCGCTGGCCTACCTCGCCCGCGCCGCCGGCGGCGAGATCCCACATGGGTCGACCGTGCTCGTCACCCTGTCGGGGCGCGGTGACAAGGACGCGGCAGAGGTGATGGAGCTGCTCAGGTGAGCCGCGCCCTCTCGGACACCGACGAGACACCACCTTCGAACGGGGACCCAGCCCCGGTCGGGGCGCTCGAAGCGACGTTGCGGAAGGCGCGGGACGCGGGTCGCAAGCTCCTGGTCCCCTACGTCACCGGAGCGCTCACGTCGCAGTGGTGCGACGTGGTGAGGGCTGTGGCTGCAGCGGGGGCCGACGCCATGGAGGTCGGTATCCCGTTCTCGGACCCGATCATGGACGGACCGACGATCCAGGAGGCCTCCGCGCGCGCCCTGGAGCGTGGAGCGACGCCGAGCGGCATCGTGGCGGAGCTCGGCGACCTGGACGTCGGGATACCGATCGCCGTCATGACCTACTACAACCTGGTGTTCCGGACCGGCCACCGCCGGTTCGCCCGTCGGTTGGTCGAGTCCGGGGTGGCCGCCGCCATCCTGCCGGATCTGCCGCTCGACGAGGTGGGGGAGTGGGCCAGGGCGGCCGACGACGCTGGCGTCGAGACGGTCATGCTGGCGGCGCCGACGACCGCCGACGATCAGCTGGAGCCCATCTGCCGACGAGCTCGGGGCTTCGTGTACGGGGTCGGCCTCCTGGGTGTCACCGGGGAACGAGAGGAGCTGGCGACGAGCGCGCGGAAGATGGCCCGACGGCTCAAGTCCGTGACCGACAAGCCGGTGCTGATCGGGGTGGGCGTGTCCAACCCCGACCAGGCCAGGGAGGTGTGTGCCGTAGCCGACGGCGTGGTGGTGGGATCGGCGTTGGTGCGGCGTCTGCTGGAAGGTGGGGGCCCCGACGAGGCCGCCGCCTTCGTGGCGGAGCTGCGGGCCGGCATCGATGCCTGATCGCGCCGCCGGCGATGGGTCGGGCGACGACGACGACCGCTTGGCGCCGGACGACGGCAAGGTCGAGGGCTGCGAGCTCTGCGAAGCGGCCCGCATCACTCCCTGGCACCACGAGGACGACGTCTGCTGGGTGGCCGACTGCGAGATCTGCGACGTGCCCATGGTCGTCTGGAGGCGCCACGGCGCACAGCCCCCGGACGCGGCCGTTGACCACATGGTCCGCGTCCTCGAGCGCGTGGGCACCGCCCGGTTCGGGGCGGCGGGTTTCTCGATCGACCGGGTCATGCGCCAGATGCCGCACCACTTCCACGCCCATGCCCGGGATCCGAGGTGGTGGGTCAGGCGCTTCGGGGGTGGTCGCCTGTGAGCCGCGCCAGGCTCGCCCGGCGGATGTCGGCGGTCTGCGCCTGCACGACGTAGAAGAGCGCCTCCCGGGCGAGGCGCTGGGCGGGATGGGTCCGGGCCATGGCGCCGCCGCCGAGGGCGGTGACGAGCGCGTGGGAGGCCTTCTGCGCCATCTCGAGGTTCGCCGCCCTGGCTTCGACCAACAGGGCCAGGTGGGCTTCGAAGGCGGACCCCGCCTGCTCGGGCACGGGAGCGTCGGCGAGGCTGTAGGCGCGCTGACGAGACCGCGTGAGCTCCGTCCCGAGCGCGGTGGCCACCTCCTCGGACGTGCGGTCGCCCGTCTCGGCGGTGCGCTCGACGAGGAGGCGGTGGCTGGTGTCGGCCACGCCGAGAGCAGCAGGGCTCGGCTGGGACGTCGTGATCCTGTCCTGATGGCGCCACCTCTCGAGCTGCTCGACCAGCAGGACGTCCTCGTCGGGCACGAACAGATCGTCGAAGGCCACCCTCACCGTCGAGGTCGACTGCATGACAGCGAGCTGCAACGGGGGCGAGGCACGCACGGACTCGTCGCCCCGGCCGTCCCGGACGAACCACAGCACGTGCTCGTCGGGTAGCACGGCGGCCACGGCGAACACCGCGGCCATCCCCCAAGAGGTCGCCCAGGGGGCGACGCCGGTGACGCGGTAGCCGCCAGGCGCCTTCGTGGCCCGTAGGGCGGGGGACTGCCATCGGAGGTACGCGAACATCACGCCGGCGAGCGACCCGCCCGCGCACAACCTGTCGAGCCACCGCTCACGCAGCGCCGCGTTCTGTGTCCGAGCCAGGAGGCGGACCGGGGTGTGATGCTGGGCCCAGACGAAGAAGCTGGCGCCGCACGCGCCGGCCAGAGCCTCGTGGATCTCACGAACGACCGGCGCTGGTACCGACTGTCCGCCATCGGGCTGGGGACCGGCCAAGCCGAACAGCCCGGCGTCGGCAAGGGAGTCCAGGTTCTCCTGGGGCACCCGCTCGGCCAGGTCGGTGTCCTGGGCGCGCGGGAACAACGTCGAGGCGGCGACCGACCGGGCCCGCCGGACCAGGTCCCGAGGGTCCGTGTCGCGATCGGCCGGCGTGGGTCGAATCGGATCGGCAGCTGCCATCACAGGGCTCCCAGCGCGAGCCCGGCACCGGCCGCCAGCAGTCCCGCTACGACGCTGCCGACCACGTTGGCCAGCCCGAGCAGGGCGGCACCGCTTTCGAGCAGCCGCACGGACTCGAAGCTGAACGTCGACAGCGTCGTGTAGCTCCCGAGGAAGCCGATGCCGATCACCACCGCGGTCGTCGAGGACAGACCGTGGTAGAGCGCCAGTCCGAGGACCACGCCGGCCAGGAAGGACCCGGTCACGTTCACGAGGAGGGTACCGAAGGGAAAGACCGTGTAGCGCGTCTGCTGGACGGCGCGATCGGCGAGGTACCGGACGACCGCGCCGACGGCTCCGGCGATGGCGACTCCGAGGTAGGTCATCAGGTCGCTGCGGCCCGCCCCACGTACTTGACGACGTCCACCTTCTCGCGCAGCACGAGCCCCTCGGTGATCAGCTCGTCCAGCTGGGGCAGGAACCCCTCGATGCGCTCCGACGTGTCGACGATGGTGATCATGATCGGGAGATCGGCGCTAAGACTGAGAATGCGTGTCGTGTGAATGGCATTGGAGGCGCCGTAGCCTTCGAACCCCCGAAAGACCGTGGCCCCCGCCAGGCCCGCGCTGTGTGCCCGGTGCACGATCTCGGTGTAGAGCGGCTTGCGCTCGTACCGATCGTTCTCTCCGATGTAGATGCTCAATCGCTCACCGGCTCCTTCGAGTCTCATGCCTTCCTCCCACTCTGGGCGGCCACGCTCGGCCAACCGCCATCCCTCCGACGACGGCGACGAGGCCGGCCACGACGGTCGCGAGCGTGTACCCCGCCGCCATCCACACGGCGCCGTCCCGGACGAGGAGGGCCGTCTCGGCCGTCCACGTCGAGAAGGTCGTGTAGGCACCCAGGAACCCGATGGCGAGGAAGGCCCGGAGGTACGGCGTCGGCCGTACGCGCTCGGCGAGCAGCGTGTACACGAGCCCGAGCAGGAACGCCCCGGATGCGTTGACCACCAACGTCGGCCATTGGAACCCGTGGCGACCGACGTCGCCCCCGAGCTCGACCCCATAGCGGGCCAGTGCCCCCAGCGCGCCTCCCGAGGCGACGGCGAGGACCACGGCACCGTCGGCCCTCCTCACCCCGTCAGCGCCGGCTCCGGCGCTCCTCCATGCGCCGGCGGATCACGTCGCGCCGGGCCTGGAGCTCGCGGTGGGTGAGGCCCCCCACGTCCGGCGTCAGGCCCATCGAGGCTCGCACGCCGTCGAGGTCCACTGGGACGGTGCGGGGATCGATGCCCACGTCCCGGGCGATGCGGTCGCCGTGGTGGGTGGCGAAGTAGGACGCCAGATAGGTGATCTCGGCGAACAGGTCGACGTCCGGCGCAAGGTTGGCCATGGCCGCATCGAGGAAGAGCATGTCCTTGACGAACAGCATCAGCTCCTTCGGCATGCGGGCGCCGTAGCTGAGGAGGGCCTTGGTCAGCTCCCGGATCTCGCCGATCAGCTCCTCGGCGGACATCTTCGTCGGGTCCTTGACCGGGTCGTCGATGCCCAGGTCCCTGATCACGCCCTCGATATCGACGTCCCT
>JBPYEZ010000145.1:0-6106 GCA_051984395.1 Acidimicrobiales bacterium
GGCGGCGGCTGTTTCGTACAAGTAGGTGAAGAAGACGACGATGTCGAACTCGGCGGCATAGGTCTCGAGCCACCCCTCCAGCCCGGCCAGGTCCGGTCCCTGGAGTCGCATCCACTCCCGCTGGAGGTAGTACGGGACCGGCTTTCGACCGTTCACGACGCGATCATGGAGCGGACCGAACAGGGTGAAGTCTCGGGGACGGCGGACGGGCAGGCGGTGGACCACGACGTCGTCGAGCACGTCGGTTCCCGGCGAGTAGCTGTCCGCCCAGTCCACATAGCTGACCGCACTGCTGGTGAGGACCTCGACGTCGTGGCCCCGACGGGCCAAGCGGGTGGCGAACTGCCGACACGCCAGCTCGGCGCCACCGGCGACCTCTTCCCCATAGCGCTGCACCACGAAGAGCAGTCGCATCACGAGGCCACCGATTGCAGGTGACCGACAAGGGAGCTCACCGTTTTGTCGTGGTCGAGCTCGGCGAGGCGCGCCCGTCCGCCGGCCGCGAGGTCGGCACGCACGCCCTCGTCCCTCGTGAGCACGGCCATTGCTTCGGCCGCGACCAGCGGACCGTCACCTCGCTCCAGCAGGAGTCCCGCTCCCCCGAGGATCTCCGGAACGGCACCGAAGGCCCGCGCCAGCACGGGAACCTCGAAGGCCATCGCCTCGAGAAGCGGTGAACCCGACCCGCCATGCTCACTCGCAGTGACGAACACGTCTGCCGCTCGGTAGCAGGCGACCAGTGACTCGACGCTCATCTCCCCTATGAAGTGCGCACGCCCAAGTTGCAGCTCTGCCGCGTAGGCATCGAGGATCCTGTGGTAGGGCTCGAGGCCATCCGTTCCGACGAGCAGCAGGTGGGCTCGCGGCTCGAGATAGGTCACCAGGGCGTGGTAGGCGGTGAGGAGCCAGTCGGGGCGGTCTTGCGGCAGCAGGTCGCCCACGAAGAGGAACCGGGGCCCGTCGAGACAAGCCAGATAGGCCTCCATGTCGGGGTCGGGAGCGACACGCACAAGTGCGGAGGGATCGACGGTGGGAGGGCTCACGACGACCTGCCGATAGCCCAGCGCACGAAGCTCACCAGCGTCGAGCTCCGAGTCGGCGACGGCCAGAGCGGTTCGGTCGGCGAGCCCGGCCAGCTGCTGGCGACCGGAATCGAGCAGAGCGGCGAAGCTCGGGTCGTACGGCGCCACATGCGCACCCGGCGTCAGGTCGTGGTAGACGATCGCCAGCGGCTCCGGGCGCTCCTTCAGGAACGAGAGCACCCGATCCTCACCAATCGACGGGTGATAGACGAGCAGATCGGCGCGTCTGTGATCGACGGCGCGGTCGAAGCTGTCGAGGGGACGGACACAGTCGGCAAGGCTCGGATCGACACGGCGGGCGAAGATCTCCGATGCTCCGAGTCGCCGCAGCTCGGTCCGCAGATCAAGGGCGGCCTTCGTTCTGGCGTCACCGCTCGACGCCACCGCCAGGACCTGGTGGACCTCCATCACCTGGTGGCGATGAGGGCGTAGTCCTGGGGGCCGAGCAACAGACCGTTCAAACGACGGATGTTGGCCGCCCGGGCGGCCTCCCCGTCCGACTCCTCCTCCAGGAGGTCCTCGTCGGGCGGCGGCGTGCGCCAGAGAATCTCCACCCGACGGAACCCTGCCTCCCGGGCCAGGAAATCGAGATAGGCGGGGTGCACCGGCCGTGGCCGGGTCGGATCCACGTAGAAGGGATGGCTCATGGCATACAGCGACTGCGGGTTCACCGTCTCGATCACCAACGAGCCACCAGGGCGCAGCTTGTCCCGGGCGAGCAGGACGACCTCGGCGGCCTCCTGCGGCGCCAGGTGCTCGATCACCTGGATCAGGACGACGCCTCCCAACGAGCCGTCGACCACCTCACCGAGGCGGGCGACCCCGTCCCCCTGCTCCACCGACAACCCTCGGGCCTGGGCATCCTCGGCCAGCACCGGGTCGAGCTCGACGCCCGACGCTTGCACGCCGATCTCCTTCAGGAGGGCGAGGAACTCCCCTCGACCGCAGCCGACGTCCAGGATCGGACCCGACTCGGCCAGCCGCTCGGCCAGATCGCGATAGCGCTCGGACAGCTCGGTCCACGTCCCCCGGAGCTCCTCGGCGAGCCGACCCGTCGAGAACCACGGCCGGAACCGCCGACGAGCCTCCGCCGCCTCCAAGGCCTCGACGCGTCGGTGGAGGTCGGCCAGCCCGCCGGTGGAATCGACCGGAGCTCGTTCGAAGGTGGCCAGCCGCTCGACGATCGTGTCCACCATGGCGACCAGATCAGGGTGCTGGTGCTCGGGCTGCTCGGCCATCGGGTCGACGAGGGCGTCCAGGACCTCGAGCAGGGCGTCGGCGAACTGCTGGACCTGGTCGAGGATCGCCTGAGTCTGACGCCGGGTGACCTGAGACACCACCCGGTGAGCGGCGCTCCCGCCCGGGATGTTCGACGTGACCGGGATCCGTCCCGAGCGGAAGGACGAGAAGGCGGCCAGGCGGTCCATCTTGGACTGCAACCGCGACTGGTCCCTACCGGCTCTGGTCGTCACGACCCGGCGGAAATGCGTCTCCAGATCGGCTTCCAGGCCGGGGGGATAGGCACCGGTCCGCCGGCGCTCCTCGACCCGTCGGCGAAGGGTCTCGAGCAGCTCGTCACGGTCGATCGGCACCGGCGGGCTCTGCTGCTCGTCCACGCTGGCGAGATGGTACAGGAGTCATGCTTGAGGGACCCTCGCCGACGACCCCGCTCGCCACCTCGCCACTCACGGTCTCCTCGATGACGGCGGCGAGCTGAGCCCGGCTTCGAGCCGGGCTCAGCTCCTCCAACCGGCCCTCCCCCGCCTCGGCCAGAGCCTTGCGGACGGCCGCGTCCTCCACGAGACGATGCAAGGCGGCGGCGACGAGGGCCGGACCCTTGGCGGGAAGGACCACCCCTGCGGCTCCCACGGTCTCGGGCACGGCTCCGGCGCCGTAAGCCAGGATCGGGATGCGGTGGTACATGGCCTCCAGGAGGGGGACACCGAACCCTTCGTGCTCAGAGCAGGAGACGAAGACGTCGGCGGCGCGGTAGTAGGCGGTCAGCTCG
This sequence comes from Acidimicrobiales bacterium, assembly GCA_051984395.1. Classification (GTDB taxonomy): domain Bacteria; phylum Actinomycetota; class Acidimicrobiia; order Acidimicrobiales; family AC-9; genus AC-9. The sequence continues at coordinate 3,091 of JBPYEZ010000145.1, forward strand.
CTCTGACTGACCGACCCGGCAAGGTTCACCGCGTGGGCGAGGTCGAGATCGGCCACCAGGCGACCCAGCGCATCCCGGTAGGCCTGCGACGACACACCACCCACGAGATGAAGGCGGGCGTGCGGGTCATACGTTCGCCGGTACGCCGCCAGCGCCTTCACCAGGTCGTGCTGGGCCTTGCTGGGCGAGATCCGCCCCACGAACAACAGATTGGCCCCACCCCGTTCACGCTCGGCACGAAGGTGGTCGAGCGTCTGCCGGTCCGGTGGCCGTTCGAAGGAGTCCAGGTCGAAGAGCGGCGGGGCGACCGCTGTCCTCCGACAGCCCCGCTCGATCAGCTCCTCCTGGCCGTACCTCGACATGGCGATGCCGAGCTCGGCCGTCGGCGCCAGTCGCGAGAGCTGGTGGCTGCCGACCGTGACGGCATGAACGGCACGGTCGTCCCACCGCTCGAGGAGCCCGGCAGGGGTGAGGCAGTGGTACGCAAGGAGCTTCGGCTCCGGTCGCCCGGCGATGTAGTCACCCATCAGGTTGCCGATCGAGAACTGGTAGAGAAGCCACGTCCCGCCTCCGGTGCCGCGCCGGGCCCGGTAGCTGCGAAAGGGGTGAGCCCGACCGGCGAGCGCGGCGTCGGCTTCGGCCACGAAGATCTTCGAGTCGAATCCCATCCCCTGGAGCACCTCTTGCACCATGAGGGTGTGGGTCCCGACCGCGTCCCTGCCGGCGAGCACGGGCACGAACTGGTGGACGGCGCTCGGTCTCATCCTCGCCACACACCCACGATCGCGAAGGACGTCGCCGGGAACAGCAGCTCGTCCAGCCGGGCGAGGTTGGAGTTCACGGCGGTCCACGCCGACCTCGCTGCGTCCCATGCCGGGCCCGACCCCGTCACCGGCTTGAGGGAGTCGGCGGGACGTCCGGCTTGCACCCTGATCGACGAGAACCCCTGGCGCTCGAGCAGGTAGGCCCACGTCTGGGCATGGAGCGGACGCCCCGGCGACAGATCCGCCTCCACCGCCGAGACGGACCGTCCCCACGTGTCCGGGTTGACGCAGAGCAGAACGAGCACACCTCCGACGCGCAGGGCTCGGGCGGACATGCCCACCAGGTCGCTCTGGGCACCGACCGTGAGGTGATCGAGGAAGCCGCTGAGGACCAGACCACCCAGTGAGGCTGCCTCCAACGAGCCCAGATGCTCGAGCGGGGGGGTCAAGCGCACATCGACGTCGGCACGCGCGGCACGATCGAGCGCGTCGGGACGCGGATCGATGCCGTACACGTCCACTCCGGCATCGGCCAGGGCACGCAACAGCGCGCCGTCACCGCACTCGGTGTGCAGAGCTCGTCCCTCGATCCCGGACATGAGCTCGACAACCAGGCTCACCCACTCGTCCAGATCGACCGCGCCGGCGGAGACTCCACGCGACGCCGAGAGCCTGCGCTTGACCTCGGTGTCCCGCTCGAGCCCGGAGAGCCGGTCGTCGATCGAGTGAAGGGCCTTCGTCGTGGCCGACGTGAACCGCGTGACCTGCTGCACGACATGTCCGAAGTACCACGAGACGAGACTGCGAACGACCCGCTTCGGCACCTCGCCGAGCAAGAGGTTCGATGCCACCGGCGCCTCGATGTCGATGTGCCCGGCCTCCTCCGCCAGCTCGATCGAGCCGTCAGCGCTCCCGTGCTCCGACCGGCCGGGCGTGAGCCGTTCGAATGCCTCGTCGAGCTGACGCTCGAAGCTCGGCAGGAGGTCGCCCTCGACACGCCGCCGCCGAAGCTCCTCGTCGATCTCCGACCGGAGCCGCGCCTGGAGCCGCGCGCCGTCCTCCTCCGCTCCGCTCACCGGGTCGCCCGCTCCTCCATCGATCGCCTCCGACCTCCCCCGCGGTCCAAACGGGGCGGAGTACCGCCGGGCTGGATCAGGCTACCGTGCCGGCCGGGGCATCCCGCGGCATGCTGGGCGGCCACCCGTCCCAGCCGGCCCCGTCGGTTCCGGGACTCAGGACGGGCCACGGCACCGGCTCTCAGGTGGTGATGCTGGTCGCCACCGAGCGCTCGATCACCTGGTCGATGAAGCCGTAGTCCCGCGCCTCCTCGGCGGTGAACCAGCGGTCCCGGTCGGAATCGGTCTCGATCCGCTCGACGGGCTGCCCGGTGTGGAACGCGATCCGCTCGGCCATCATGCGCTTGAGGTAGACGATCTGCTCCGCCTGGATGGCGATGTCGGCGGCCTGGCCCTGCATCTGGCCCGAGGGCTGGTGCATGAGGATGCGGGAGTGCGGTAGGGCATACCGCTTGCCTGGGGCGCCGGAGCACAGGAGGAACTGCCCCATGGAGGCCGCCAGCCCGACGCAGATCGTGGCCACGTCGCACCGCACGTACTGCATGGTGTCGTAGATGGCCAGCCCGTCGGTCACCGACCCACCCGGTGAGTTGATGTAGAGGGCGATGTCGCGCTCGCGGTCCTCGGCCTCGAGGAGCAGCAGCTGGGCGCAGATGAGGTTGGCCGACCCCTGGTCGACCTGGCTGCCGAGGAAGACGATGCGCTCCTTGAGCAGGCGCTGGTAGATGTCGCTGGCGCGATCGGTGGAACCGAGCTGACCCGTCGGCGTGAGGCCTGGCGGCGGTGTCTCGAGGTGGGACTGGGGTGGGTCCGTGGTGGCCATGGGCACAAATGCTACCGGCCGGGGCCCCCGACGTCGGCCTTCCGGGCGCCGGGCGCCGCTACCGTTGTCCGAGAGGCAGCACGCCAGCGGGCGTGGCGGAACAGGTAGACGCGCCGGGTTTAGGTCCCGGTCCCGAGAGGGGTGGGAGTTCGAGTCTCCCCGCCCGCACAGTCGCTGGTACGGTCCCGGTGGTGGGCAAGGGGAGGATGGCCATCGGTCTCGTGGCCATTGCCATGGTCACCGGGCTCCTGGCGGGGTGTGGAGGCGCCCGTACGGGACCTCTTCGTATTGGAGTGATGCTGCCCCTGACAGGTCCTGATGCCGTTGGCTTCCAGGCTCCGCTCAGGTGGGCA
>JBPYEZ010000146.1:0-4217 GCA_051984395.1 Acidimicrobiales bacterium
GCAGGCGGTGACCGTGTCGCCGGCGTCGCGGACGCAGGTGTCCTGGCCGCTGCCGCCGTTGGCGGTGTCGCCCCCCGCCTGGTCGAGGACGTCGATGGTGTCGTTGCCGCCCAGCCCGCGGATGGTGTCGTGACCGCCGTAGCCGACGAGCACGTTGTCGGCCGAGCTGCCCGTGATGGTGTCGCCGGCGCTGCCGCCGTTGACCGCCTCGACGTCCGGCGCCGTGACCTGCTGGTCCTGCATGACGCCGACCCGGTCGCCCTCGCCCACCCCGAGGCCGGCCAGCACCCCGGCGACCCGGCGGGCCCGGTCGTCGAGCTGCGCGTAGGTGCGCTGCTCGGAACCGAGGACCAGGGCGGGGTGCCCGGGGCGCTGCGCGGCGAATGCCGGGATCCCGTACTGGGTGTCAGACGACATCGCCGGCCTGCATAGCTGTCCTGTTGCCCATGATCATGACAACGATGTCATACTTGCGCACAGTGGGACCAGGGATGGGGGGCTTCGGTGCTCGTCGCGACGGTCCCGGCCTGACGGCCGGGTGCACCTCGCGGGTCCGGGCCGGTCGACTGGGGCGATCAGACGTGCCGCGACAACGCGCGCGAGACCTTCCTGACCTGACCGCAGTGCAGTCGACCGCAGCACCGTACGGGAGGTTGCCATGCCCCGCCTGGCCACCAGGGTCCTCCGACTCGTCGCCCTTCCTGCCGTCCTCAGCCTGATACTGGTTGCCTGCGGCAACGCCTCCGGAGGGGGCGGCGGCGGCAGCCAGACGCAGGGTGTGACGTCGAACGAGATCGACATCGGCGGCATCGCCGCCAAGACCGGCCCGCTCGCCAACCAGTACTCACCGATCTTCCAGGGCGTCCAGGCCTACCTCAACACCTACGTTCCCAACGGTGTCAACGGGCGCAAGATCAAGTACGTCGCCCAGCTGGACGACCAGACTCTGCCGTCCCTGAACGTGTCCCAGGCCCGGGCCCTGGTCACCCAGGACAACGTGTTCGCCGTGGTGGGCGTGGCGACGCCGATCTTCGCCGGGGGCAAGTACCTGGCGGAGAACAACATCCCCACCTTCGGCTGGAACGTCAACCCCGAGTGGTCCGACGGCCCCAGCCTGTTCGGCGAGAAGGGCTCCTTCCTCAACTTCACCAAGCCCGGCCCCGGTACCTCCTGGCTGGCCAACCGGGTCGGCGCCCAGAAGGTTGGTGTGGTCGCCTATACCGTCTCGCAGTCGGCCGACTGCGCCACCGGCGCCATCTACGGCTACCAGAAGTACGGCGCGCCGGTCGGCCAGCAGGTCGTCCTGAAGGACACCAGCCTGCCGTTCGGCTTCACCGACATCAGCGGCGACATCACCCAGCTCAAGAACAGCGGGGCGCAGTTCGTCGGGACGTGCATGGACCCGACCGGCAACACCGTGCTCAGCAAGGGCCTCCAGGAGGCCGGCCTCTACAACCAGGTCAAGCAGTACTGGCCCAACGGGTACGACCAGAGCGTGCTCAACCAGTTCGCTCCCCAGATGGAGGGCGTCTACTTCGAGACCGGCTTCGTGCCCTACGCCTACGGGTTCACCCAGGGCATGGATGCCTACCTCAACGCGATGAAGCAGATCGGGGCTCCGGTCAGCGACGTGACCCTGGCGGGCTGGATCAACGCCGACCTGTTCGTCACCGCCCTCAAGCAGGTGGGCAACAACGTCACCCGGCAGAACGTGATCAACACCATCAACAAGATGACCCACTACACGGCGAACGGGATCTCGCCGGGCATTGACTGGACCCAGCAGCACACCAGCCCTGGACCCATCGACTGCAACGCCTTCCTCCAGGTCCAGCAGGGGAAGTTCCAGTCGGTGTTCGGGAACGGCAAGAACCCCTTCGTCTGCTTCCAGTCGCCCAACCCGACGTCCATGGCGACCGTTCCGTTCCCCAACGACCCCAACACCTTCTTCAACTCACCACTGCCGACGCCGAAGACCAGCTGACCAGGCTTGACCCACTTCCTGAACTTCGCCATACCGGGTATCCCGTACGGCTTCGTCTACGCGCTCGTCGGCGTGGGCCTGGTGCTCACGTACAAGACCTCGGGCGTGTTCAACATGGCCTTCGCCGCCCAGGCCTACGTGTCGGCGGCCATCTACTACGCCGTCGTCACCCAGCACCACATGTCCAGGTGGGTGGGCTTCGTGCTGGCAGTGGTCGTGGCCGGACCGGCGCTCGGGTACCTCCTCGACAGGTTCCTCTTCCGCCACATGCGCACGGCGCCAACGGTGGTGAAGCTCATCACCGGGCTCGGCCTGCTGATCGGCATCCCTTCGATCGTGCAGTTCTTCTGGCCAGGACAGCACCAGAACCCGCCCAGCCTCTCGCCCAAGCCGAGCTCCGTCTACCACTTCGGTAGCTACCACGTCGACGGCAACCAGCTGATCGTGATCGTGTCGGTGCTGGTGGTCATGGCGGCGCTCGGGCTCCTGTTCCGCTTCACGGCCCTGGGCCTCAAGATGCGGGCGGTCGTGGAGAGCCCCCGCATGGTCGAGCTGGCCGGCATCAATGCCAGCCGGGTCGGTTCGGTCGCCTGGATGATCTCGAGCTTCCTGGCCGGCCTGGCGGGAGTGCTGCTGGCCCCCTTCTACGCCAGCGTCGATCCGCTGAACTTCATCGCCCTCCTGGTGGCGGCCATCGCCGCCGCGGTGTTCGGGGGCCTGGCCAGCCTGCCGCTCACCCTGCTCGGCGGCCTGCTGCTGGGGATCTTCCAGCAGGTGCTCACGGGCTACCTCCCGCTCAACAGCATCCTCGCCACCGGGCTGCGCCCGTCGTTCCCGTTCGTGGTGCTGGTCCTGCTGCTCCTCTTCTGGCCACCGGTGCGCCGTCGCCGCGAGGCCTCGGATCCGCTGGCCGGCTGCGACCCACCTCCGCCTGCTCTCGCTGCGTCGCTGCGCGGGGCGACCCTCGACCGCCTGACGAAGATCCTCTTCCCGATCTTCATCGTGGTCTACATGGTCGTCTCGCTCTTCCTCGTCCCGACGCACTGGCTGTTCCTGCTCACCCAGGGCATCGTCTACGGGACGATCTTCCTCTCCATCACCGCCCTGACGGGCATGAGCGGGCAGATATCCCTGTGCCAGGCCAGCTTCGCCGGGCTGGGCGCGTTCACAGCCGGCCAGCTGGCCATGTCGTTCAACATGCCCTTCATCTTCGCCATGCTCGTCGGCGGGGCGGTCGCCGCCGGCGCCGGCGCTCTCGTCGCCATCCCCGCCCTGCGCCTCCAGGGTCTCTACCTCGCGTTGGCGACACTGGCCTTCGCCTTGTTGGCCAGCAACATCCTGTTCCCTCAGAGCTGGCTGGGCAACGGGGACACGGGCGTGAACGTGCCCCGTCCCCAGCTCGGGTCGATCAACTTCAACGACAACCGCGCCTTCTTCCTGCTGGCCATGGTGGTGTTCGGCATCTGCGCGGTCGTCGTCATCCTCGTGCGCAAGGGAACGATCGGGCGATACCTCGCCGCCCTGAGGGGCAGCGAGGTGGCGGCCGAGACGGTGGGGATCAACCCGGCGCGGGCCAAGATCACGATCTTCGCCCTGTCGGCCGCCATCGCCGGCGTCGGCGGCGCCATGTTCGGGTCGCTCCAGGGCACGACCTCGGCAGGCGACTACAACAGCTTCTTCTCCATCCTGTGGATCGTGCTCGTGCTCACGACAGGAGTACGGACCGTCGAGGGAGCGGTCAACGCCGGTATCGCCCTGGTCGTTGTCCCGCAGCTGTTGAGCTACCTGGGCGGCCAGTCCCAGGCGCTGACCTTCTTCCTGTTCGGCATCGGCGCCCTCACCTACGCCCGGCACCCCGAGGGCGCAGTGGAGTTCAACAAGCGCCGCATCCTGCTGCGCATCTCGACCTGGCTGGACCGCAGGGCCGGCAGGGAGCCGACCGCAGGCCTCGCCGACGCGGCCACCCTTGCGAGAGCCCAGGCTCCCGCCCTCGAGCTGACCGGCGACGGCCAGGCCTCGGGCGACGGCTCTGCCGCCCGCCTGTCCGAGCCGTCGCCCCAACGGCGCGGGTCCTGAGATGGCGCTCCTGGAGGCGACCGGCATCTCCAAGCGCTTCGGCGGCATCGTGGCGCTGTACGAGCTCTCGCTCCGGGTCGAGGCCGGCGAGGCGGTGGGCCTGGTCGGGCCCAACGGGGCGGGCAAGACGACCCTGTTCAACTGTCTGCTCGGCATC
>JBPYEZ010000147.1:0-14082 GCA_051984395.1 Acidimicrobiales bacterium
ATGGGCCGCGACAAGGCATCGCTCCTCGTCGGCGGACAGTCCCTGGCCGGGCGCGTGGCCGCGTGCATGTCCCAGGTGGTGGCCCCTGTCCTGGAGGTGGGTCCGGGTCGCACCGGGCTGCCTCAGGCGCCCGAGGACCGGCCTGGAGCGGGGCCGCTGACCGCCATCGTGGCGGGCTGGCGCGCCTTGACGGCCGACGGACACCGAGGTCCGGTCGTCGTCGTGGCCTGCGATCTGCCGAGGGTGTCCGAGCGGCTGCTCCGCCTCATCGCCGGCCACCCGGGCTCGGGCAGCGTCGTGCCCCTCGTCGACGGTCGGCCTCAGCCCCTGTGCGCCCGGTTCAGTGCCTCCGCGCTCGCCCACGGCGCCATGATGATGGACTCGGGTCGGCGGTCCCTGGGCCCGCTCGTGGAGCACCGGGACGTCGTGTTGCTGGAGCCGTCGGAGTGGAGCCGGGTCGCCGACGGCGCCGACTTCGCTGACGTGGACACGCCAGAGGATCTGGCCCGGCTCGGGCTGGATCCCCGATGAGCCGGCTGGTATCGTCGACGAAGGTGGTGGCCGTCCGGGGCGAGCGCCACCTCGAGCTTCCCGATCGCCTGGCGGCAGAGGAGCCGATGGAGATCCGCGTCGGCGGCCCCGGCGAGGTGCCCACGGCGGTGAGCGTCACCATGCGCACGCCAGGCCACGACTTCGAGCTCGCCGTCGGGTTCCTGCGGTCGGAGGGAATCCTGGATTCGGGCGCGGACGTGTCGTCGGTGCGCTACTGCGACACTCCTCCCGAGCACGAGCAGCGCTACAACGTCGTCACCGTGCAGCTCACCCGACCGGCGGCATTGGACGGTGTCCAGCGGAGGTTCTCGGTGAACTCCAGCTGTGGCATCTGCGGCACGGGCAGCCTCGACCAGCTCCGGCGACGGTGCGACCCGCTCGGGCGGGGGCCATCGGTGGCCGTCTCGACGCTGCTCGCCCTCCCCGAGGCTCTGCGCCGCTCCCAGCGCCTGTTCGACCAGACCGGCGGTCTTCACGCCGCCGGGCTGGCGGACCCCGAGGGCAGCGTGTTGTCGGTTCGCGAGGATGTGGGCCGCCACAACGCCGTGGACAAGCTGGTCGGACGGGGCCTGCTCGACGACGCCCTGCCTCTGAGCGATCGGTTGCTGGTGGTGTCGGGCCGGGTGAGCTTCGAGATCGTGCAGAAGGCCGCACTGGCCGGGATCCCCGTCCTGGCCGCCGTGTCGGCGCCGTCGAGTCTCGCGGTGACGACCGCGGACGAGCTCGGCATGACTGTGGTCGGCTTCGTCCGCGGCCAGAGGGCCAACGTCTACAGCCACCCCGAGCGGGTCGACCTCACCCGCTGAAACGGCAGGCGGCGGGGTTCGGGCCACGCCCGGGCGGGGAAGCCGCCACCGGATTGGCCGGTCGGATTCGCGTCTCCGCAGGTCGCGGGGCTACGATCGACGCTCCGACCATGACCCAGAGCGTCGAAGGTGTGAGCTACCTGGCTGCGTTCGGCGGCGGCGTCGTCTCGTTCGCTTCCCCGTGCGTGCTGCCCATCGTCCCCGCCTACCTGTCGGTCATCACCGGTCTCGACGTGGCCGAGGTGCGATCCGGGGCCCGCCATCACCTGGGCCGCATCGCACGGGACACGACCCTGTTCGTCGCCGGCTTCTCGGTGGTCTTCATCCTGCTGGGGCTGTCGGCGACGACGGTCGGCCAGGCGCTGTTCCGCAACCACCTGCTCCTCACCCGCCTCTCGGGCGCCGCCGTCCTGGCGATGGCCCTCTTCCTGATCGGCTCGCTGGTGCTGACCTCCAACGCCGGCCTTCCGGGCCGGCTGAGCTCCAGCGCCGGCCTTCTGGGCCGGTCCCGGATCGCATGGATCTACGGCGAGGCTCGCTTCCATCCCAGCCCGTCCCGCCTCGGTCCTCTCGCGGCGCCGGTGGCGGGGGCCGCCTTCGGCTTCGGCTGGACCCCCTGCATCGGGCCCATCCTGGCCTCGGTCCTGGCCGTCGCCGCCTCGCAAGGGCGCTCCCTCGAGGGTGCGACCCTGCTCGCCTGCTACTCCCTCGGACTGGGCCTGCCGTTCCTCGTGACCGGGTTGGCGCTGGGTCGCCTCGCCGGCGCCTTCGACTGGGTCCGGCGACACTTCGCCGTGCTCACGTTCTCGTCGGCGGTGGTGTTGGCCGGCTTCGGCATCCTGCTCGCCCTCGACCGGCTCAGCTGGGTCACCACACAGCTGCAGAGCGCCCTCCAGTCCGTGGGGCTGGGCCGGCTGGTGTCTCTCGGATGACGCCGGTGGCGGTCGTAGTGTGACGGCATGACCGAGCTACCGTTCCCGGTGGTCCACGACGCCGACTCTCACGTCATGGAACCACCCGACTGGTTCATGGCCTACGCCGATCCGGCGCTCAGGGCGCGACTGCGGCCGGCGTACGAGCTCGACCGGTCCGAGCGTCAGGAGCTCGACCGCCACAGGGAGCTGCACGCCGACCCGGCCTACCGCGCCCAGGAGGAGGAGCAGGTCTGGCTGCGCAAGAACTGGCGAGCGACCGGGTCGCTGATCGCCGAGGACCGGGCGAGGGCCCTGGACCTGCTGGGGTTCGCCAGCCAGCTGGTGTTCAACACCTTCACCAACAAGGAGCTGGTGCGGGTCGAGCATGGAGGCGACGTCGACTACGCCTACGGTCTGGCCCGCGCGCACAACCGGGCCATGGTGGACTTCTGCGCTGCCGATCGTCGGCTCCTGGCGGTGGGCTACGTACCCCTGGTCGACTTCGAGCTGGCGGCAGCGACGGCGGCCGAGGCCGTCGAGCTCGGGTGCAAGGCGCTCATGATCCCCTCTGCCTGCCCGCCGGGCCACAGCCCGAGCCACGTCGCCCTCGACCCCGTGTGGGCCCAGGCCCAGGAGGCGCGGGTACCGGTGGTCTTCCACGTCGGCGGCGGGGGGCGCCTGCTCGATCCCAGCTACTTCGAGAACGGGCTCCCACCGGTCCCCGATTTCCACGGTGGCGACGGGAACTTCCGCTCGGTCGACTACATGGCCATCCCGTATCCACCCATGCAGACTCTCGCCACGATGATCATCGACGGCGTGCTCGACCGCCATCCGGACCTGAGGGTGGGTGTGATCGAGCAGGGTGCGTCGTGGGTGCCGGGCTGGATGCGCTCGATGGACTCGGCCGCCACCGCCTTCGTACGCAACGAGGAGCGCCTCCAGCGCCTTCCCCTCAAGCCCAGCGAGTTCGTCCGCCGCCAGGTCCGCGTGACGCCCTACCCGCACGAGGACGCGGGCTGGATCATCGAGAACGCCGGCGAGGAGGTCTGCCTGTTCTCGTCCGACTACCCCCACGTCGAGGGCGGGCGCAATCCCCTCGGGCGCTTCGCGGCGTCCCTCGCCCCACTGCCGGAGGTGGCCAAGGAGCGCTTCTACCGCGACAACTTCGCCGACCTGATGGGCCCGCACCTGCCCAGCTGAGCGACGGCGGGGCCAGTGGCGACGTCGTCGGTCAGGCCGGGTCGCCGTCGGGCTGGAGCTGACGGGCGTCCACCCAGCCCGACCATCCATCGGCGGACAGCACGTTGGCCCAGTCACCGCGGCGCTCGACGACCCGCACGGCCAGGTTGGGATCCAGCTTGGCCACGTCGCCCGCATCGGCTACCGGGATGGCTCTGGCCTTCATCCCCTCCAAGGGCACGCGGTGGGTCGGCTTCCAATCGGGGTCCGGTGCACGCCGGCCCTCCGCGGGCGCGCCCGGTATCTGCTCGGTCACCTCGTCGAAGGCGCGGGGAGGCAGTGTCACCCAGCCGGTCGACCCGGGTCCGCCGGCGTGGGCGAACGTCAGGTCCGGCGCCCTGGCCGGACGCGGTGGGAGCACGGGGATCGTCGGGCGGTGCCGTCGCCGGCGATCCCGCCAGAGGCTGGCCAGGCCCACGGTGCCCGACACGACGGCGACGCCCAGAAGGAGCCCGACGAGCCAGAGGGCGAGGGTTGTGGTGCTGGCCTGCTGGGGGCGATGCCGGGCGTTGTTGGCCGACTGGTCCGCCAGTGGCGTGATCGGACCCACCCGGTCAGGGGTGATGCTCACCTCGCTGCCGGAAGACAGCCGGAAGGCGTGGAGCGAGGGGTTGACCGGCGCCACCTCGACCGCGTCCTGTGTCACCCCCACTGTGCTCGTCCTGGTGGCGGGGTTGTGGCCGACCGTGAAGTCGGTGCCCTTGTCGGTCACCACGACGGATTCGGTCGACGCCACGAAGTTGTACCAGCCCTTCTCGGACGGCGGCAGCGAGAATCGGGCAAAGCCCTGCATCACGCTCATCGTCGGCGTCGGATCGGCGTCGATCGAGATCGTCGTCGCGACGGCAGGAACCGGATCGTGACCGTGGACGAAGATCCGGGGCGTGGCGTCGTAGATGTCGGTCGTACCGCCCTGCATCCACTGAATGGAGGCCTGGTGCGGTGTGGACGGCGAAGCGCTCGGTCCGGTCGTGCTGAGCTGGTCGCCCCGTTGCAGGCTCTCGCCCACCTGGGCGGGGCTCTCGGTCCCGTCGGTGCTCCGCACGGTCAGGCCGTCCCCAGTGCTCACCACGACGGCCAGAACGGCCGGCAGGGTCGGGCCCGTCTGGCCCTGCGGCGCCACGGTCGTGGTGGTGGGAGGAACGCTCGTCGTGGTGGGAACGGTCGACGTTCCCGGGACGGTCGTAGCCGGTGGGCTGGTGGTGGTCGTCCGGGGTGGCGCGGTGGTGGTCGGCAGCGGCGTGGTCGTTGGCGGCGTGGTGGTGCTCGGCGATGACGTCGTGCTCGAGGACGGATCGGCCGTCGCCGTCTCGAGACCGGCGCCGCTGGCCACGGCAAATGAGCCCAGACCGACAGCGAGAAGCAGCGCCGTGGCGAGCCCGGGGGCGAGCGGTCGCCACGTCGGGCCGACCGGGCGCACTGACATGGGCTACTCCCTCGTGCGCGCGACCGAATGTCTCGCAGGCTCGGCCCGGCCGCAGCCTGACGGCTCCAGGAGTTCGACGCTGGTCCCGCCAGTCCTTGTCCGCGCCGCGGCCGGCTCTCCACCTGCTCCCATGACCTTATTCTGCCGGCGCCGGCGGCCCTTGCGCGGGCGGGAGCCAAGGCTCCAGCGGTCGGTCGGGCAATTACGGCGGGCCCGAGAGGAGGTCGAAGGCCTCGGCCAGCTGGGCGGCGTTGCGGGGCTCGGAGGTCTCCTTGCCGATGGCGTCGAGCACCAGCTCCATGACGGCCTCGGGGGCTCGGCCCTCACCCGAGCCGGCGAGGTGTCGGTACGCCCGAGCCAGCAGGAGCACCCGGTCCGCTGGTGTGAGCCCGCCAGAGGACGTCGCGACCGCGGTCTCGTCGCGCTGGTCCTCGAGGCTGGCGAGCTGCTGACGCAGCTCGGTGAGGAGCTGGCCCTGGACCTGGCGTGCCGTCATGCGTTCAGGGTACGGGTGCGGTCGGGCAGCGTCTCGCCGGCCGAGGGCCGTGCCTGGTCAGGCTTCGCGTCGGAGGGCTCGACGGCCGTCGGTCAGCCGTTCAGCTTCCAGCTCGACCAGTCGTTGTCGTACACCGGATGGAACACCGCCGAGGAGAAGTTGATCCGGTTGGACATGAACTTCGGCACCTGCTCGTAGCCGAACACGGTCTCGTACGCCTGCTGGGCGACGTACTGGTCGAGCTGGGACCAGTCCGAGGCGACCGTCGACAGCTGGGTGGCCGGCACCGGGTAGAGCTTGGCCAGCGAGGCCTGGATCTGCGGATCGTTGACCATGCTGAAGTTCTGGTTCTTCACCGGCTGGATGGCGGTCCCGTCGAGCAGGCGATAGAAGTCGCTCGGGTTCGGAAAGTTTTGCGACCAGTCGGCGAATCCGGTCTGCGGGTTGGTGCTGGCGTTGCCGATGGTCGTGAAGTACAGCGAGTCCTGGATGATCTTCGGAGTGGCCTTGAACCCGAGGTCGTTGAGGACGCTGGTGTAGTAGGCGACCCACTGTTGGCGGGGGCTGCGTGTCTCGCCCCAGACGGTGATCGGGGTGCCCGCCAGGCCCGATTGCTGGACCAGTGCCTTGGCCCTGCTCAGGTTGGGCGCCGCGTTGGGGTCGCCGTAGGGGCACGGCGCCGTCGGGTGGCCCGGCAGCTGGGGAGGCAGGAAGTAGCAGCCAGGTGCAATGAAGCCGCTCGCCAGTCGCTGCAGGGCCCGGCGATCGAGGGCCATGTTCACGGCCTGGCGCACCAGCGGGTTGTTGAACGGCGTGGTGGTGGTGTTCATGAAGAAGTAGAACGTCAGCGCAACGGTCTCCTTGGCGAACCGGTCGCCGGCGCTGGACTGGATCTGGCTCACCAGGGTCGGCGGCACGGTGTCCCCAGGGTCGAAGTTGTCGGCCTGGTTGTTGAGGACCTGCTGGGCCGCCGCAAGGGTGTTGGGCTGGATGTGGACGTTGATCGTCTGCAGATGACCCTGCGGGATACCCGGGATGTTGAAGCGGCTGTTGCGCTGCATCGTGAACGACTGGCCGGGCACGACGTTGGTTATCGTGTACGAGCCCACTCCCGGTGGCGGACTGTTGCCCTGGTCCGTCATGGGTGTACCAGCGGGCACGAACCCGGCTGCGGGGAAGGCGAGAATGTTGTCGAAGGCCCCGTAGGGCTTGGTCAGTTGGATGGTGATCTGTCCGCTGGCGTCGTCGGTCGTGATGCCGCTGATCGTCGTGGCCTTGCCGCTGTCGTAGTCGGCGGCGCCGACGATGTAGTCCGTGAAGAAGGACTTGCCGCCCCAGCCGATCTTCATGGCCCGCTCAAGGGAGTAGGTGAAGTCCGACGCCTTGACGGGGGCGCCGTTCGAGTACGTGAGCCCCGGACGCAGGGTGATGGTGTAGGTCGTGCCGTTGTTGGTCGGCTGCGGGAGCGCGTCGGCCAAGCCGGGGATGAGCTGGATGCCGGCCCGGCCATTGGCGTGGGCATAGGTCAGGAGACCGGTGTAGGCGAGCCAGTCCGCCTCGGCGGCCTGGGTCGTGTAGCCCGATTGCGGGTCGAGAGAGTCCGGAGCCGTGCCCATGTCGACAGTCGCGATGCCCCCATGGGCCGTGTCGCGCGATGTCCCGCTGGTCGAGCTGGTCCCGCCGCCGCTGCACGCGGCGAGGATCACGGCGGAGAGGGCGGTGAGACAGCTCCCCCGTCGCAAGCGCCTGCTCACTGCCGACCTCCTTGTCGACGCGTCAGTAGGGCTGGATAATGCCCTCGCCCGGCCTCCTCGTAAACTATCCGTAACCCGGGGGTCACTCCCCCGATCGAGGTGGCAATCGGCGAGGGTGCAGCCAGATTCCTGTTTCACCTCCCCCATTCGGGGTAAGTTCTGTTCTCACGGCCGCGGGGGCGGCTGCGAGCGGTGGCGGCGACGCCACCGAGGCCAGGAAGGACGGTGACGATGGAAGTCCGAACGGTCTCCGACCTCTCTGCACGGATCAACCGACTCGAAGCACGCGTCGCCGAGGATCGCCGGGTGATCGAGTCGCAACAGGAAGCAATCGGGTTCCAGCAGGCGATGCTGCGGGAGCTGTCGGACGTCTATGACCTGTTCGAGAGCGCCGTGATCGAGATGGCGAACCAAGACCCGGAGAGCAGCCCCGCTCCCCGCAGACCGAACCTACGACTGGTGCGCTAGCCCGCTCACCGGGCACCACTGGCTGATTCGCTCGGGCCTTCCGGGCGCGCGCCCTTGCGCGCGAAACTGGCGGTGAGGATGCCGGCGCCCGCGGAGGGGCCATGAGCGCTGAAGGAAGACTTCGGTGCTGGGGGCGGGGCCGGGGCCCACGATCGCGGCTGGTACGAGCCGTCGTGGTGGTCGGCGGTGTGGCCGTGGCGCGGGCGGCAGCGTCGCGTTGGCGGCAGTCCGAGCATCACGCCTGGCGTGGCGGCGACGAGGGCCCCGACGACCGGTTCATCCCCTCCGAGGGGCACGAGGAGGCGTGTCGCCGTCGGGCCCGGGCCGGACACGCCGACGCCATGAGCGATCTCGGGGTGATTCTCGCCGAGCGGGGAGAGATCGCCGACGCCACCGAGCTGCTGGCGCGGGCCGCCCGGAGCGGTCATGCGGGGGCCATGTACAACCTCGCCGTGTTGACCGAGGCGAGCGATCCCGGCCACGCCGAGGAGTGGTACCGGCGCGCGGCCGTCGCCGGTGAGACCGACGCCATGTACAACCTCGGCGTGTCCCTGGAGCAGCGGGGCGTGGCGACTGACGGCGAGCGGTGGTACCGCCGGGCGGCGGAGGCCGACCACGCCCACGCCATGAACAACCTGGGCGCGATCCTCCAGCGACGGGGCGAGCTCGGCGACGCCCGCGCCTGGTTCGAGCGGGCGGCTCGGGCGGGCCAGCCCGACGCCATGGGCAACCTGGCTGCGCTGCTCCAGCGGCGGGGGCAGACAGCGGAGGCCGAGACGTGGTTCCGCCGGGCGGCCGAGTCCGACCAGCCCGATGCCATGGGCAGCCTCGGGACGATGCTCGAGATGCGAGGGGAGATGGGTGAGGCCGAGCAGTGGTACCGGCGGGGCGCCCAGGCGAACAGTGCGGGCGCCATGACCAACCTCGGCGTGATGCTGGTGGGTCGGGGCCAGGCCGAGGAGGCCGAGAGCTGGTATCGACGGGCCGCCGACGCAGGATCGCCGGAGTCCATGAACAACCTTGGCGCCGTGATCGAGCGCCGAGACCCGGCCGGCGCCGAGGAGTGGTACCGGCGTGCGGCACGGGCCGGGCAACCGGCGGCGATGACGAACCTGGCCGGGCTGCTGGCTGCCGCGGGCGAGGTCGAGGAGGCAGCGGCGTGGTACCGGGAGGCGGCCGCCGCCGGCGAGCCGCATGCGATCGATGCCCTCTCGGGCCAGGGCCGGCGACCTGCACCGGCCGCCTCCCCCGGGGCATCGACGGCACCCGCGGGTGGACAGCGCGACGACCCGTCTGGCGGCACGGAGGCCGCCGTCCGCCCCGGAGCCCGTCTCCTCAGCACGAGCTGCGTGGCGGGGCCTCAGTACCGCTGGTCCGGAGTCTGAGGGCCCGCCCACCAATAGAGTCTCAGGGTGCGCTGACCGAGCGACCGATGGGGGGTGGCAGTGAGCGAGACCACGGCGGACACTGGCGGGCTGTCGCTCTCCAGCTCGACCGGGCGCTGGGTGCTCCTCGCGACCGTGCTGGGCTCGGGCATCGCCTTCCTCGACTCCACCGTGGTGAACGTCGCCCTGCCCAGCATCGGGCGGGACTTCGG
Source organism: Acidimicrobiales bacterium (assembly GCA_051984395.1). Lineage (GTDB taxonomy): Bacteria > Actinomycetota > Acidimicrobiia > Acidimicrobiales > AC-9 > AC-9. The sequence continues at coordinate 9,256 of JBPYEZ010000147.1, forward strand.
TGTCGGTCTGGCCGACCTGCAGTGGACGGTGACCGGCTACACCCTCACCCTGTCGGCCTTCCTGCTGCTCGGGGGGGCCCTGGGCGATCGCTACGGGCGGCGACGGATCTTCGTGATCGGCCTGGTCTGGTTCGCGGTCGCCTCGCTGGCGTGCGGTGTCGCCCCCAACGCCCCGTTGCTGATCGTGGCCAGAGCGGTCCAGGGCATCGGTGGCGCCCTGCTCACGCCGGGGAGCCTGGCCATCATCGAGGCGAGCTTCCGTCCCGGCGACCGTGGTCGGGCCATCGGGGCGTGGTCGGGTCTCGGAGGGGTCTTCGGGGCGGTCGGCCCCCTCCTGGGAGGCCTGCTCGTGACCCTGGTGACGTGGAGGCTGGTGTTCTTCATCAACCTTCCCCTGGCCGTGCTCGCCGTCATGGTCGCCACTCGTCACGTCCCCGAGTCGTCGAAAGGCGGTGAGCAGGGCCCTCTCGACATCCAGGGCCCGGTGCTGGCCGTGATTGGCCTCGGCGGGGTGACCTATGCACTGATCGAGGGTCCCGCTCGAGGCTGGACCTCGGCAGCCACCCTCGCCGTGATCGGGGCGGGCGGGCTGCTGCTCGTGGGCTTCCTGGTCAACGAGAGTCGTGCCCGCGACCCACTCCTACCGCTGTCGATCTTCCGCTCGCGGATCTTTGCCGGCGCCAACGAGGCGACCTTCGCCATCTACGCGGCGTTTGGCACGGTCCTCTTTCTCGGTGTCCTGCAGCTGCAGCAGGTCCTTCACTACTCGGCGTTGGACGCCGGTCTGGCGCTGCTGCCTCTGACGCTGATCCTCATGGCCCTGTCGTCATGGTCAGGGAGGCTGGCCACCAGGATCGGGCCGAGGATCCCGATGACCGTGGGGCCGCTGGTGGCGGCCATCGGGATGGCGCTGTTCGCACGCGTCGTGCCTGGCGCCAGCTACGCCTCCAGCGTGTTGCCCGCGATCATCGTCCTCGGTCTCGGCATGACGCTGACGGTTCCCGCCTTGACCACGACCGCGCTCGGAGCGGTCGAGGCCGATCGGGCGGGGGTCGCCTCGGCGGTCAACAACGACGTCGCCCGGTTCGCGTCGCTGGCGGCGGTGGCGATCATCCCGGCCCTGGCCGGCATCAGCACGGCCGGTTCCAATGTCAATGCCACCACCTTCTCGTCTGGTTTCCAGGTGGCGATGCTCATCTGTGCCGGGCTGTGCGCCTCCGCCGGGTTGATCTCGTTCGTGACCATTCGAGGACCACGACGGGCCTGCGCCCCCGCGCCTGGTTTCTCCTGCTCGGTGAGCGGACCGCCGGCCGGCCAGGAGGCGTGGACTCCCAATCCGGTGAGGCTGGCGGTGGAGGGCGGCCATGAGGGCAACTGACTCGGACCAGCTGGCGGCCAAGCTCGGGCAGCCGGCTGCGAGCCTGTCCGCCCTCCGCGGTCTGTCGACGGCGCAGATCGGATTGCTGAGCGACGCCATCGACCAGGCCGTGGCGACGCGCCGGCGGGCGATCGACGATGCCTTCCGCGCCGCCCTCCCCCCGCTCCCCCGCCGTCTCGCGGTCTGGCTCCTGCGGCTGGCACCAGGCGGCGTCAGCGGGCCGACGGGCGGGGGTTCGACCTCGTGAGCCAGCTCGCCATCCAGTCCGAGCTGGACAAGCTGGCGCTGACGCTCGGCGTCGACAGGGACGCCATCGGCTTCCTCGACCAGGTTGCCGCCGAACAGCTCCGCGCCCTGCGAGTGGCGATCTACGAGGTGCTGTACCGCGAGGATGGTGTGCTGTTCGGGCGGATGGCCGCGGTGGCCAAGCGCCTGCCCGTCGCCCTCACGTTGCAGATCGCCGAGCGCCTCGGACCCCTGTTGACGGCGAGGGTCGCGTCCGAGATGCCCTTCGGGCGCGGTGTCGAGATCGCCAGGAGGATGTCGACCACCTTCGCCGCCGACGTGTGCGTCGATCTCGATCCCCGACGAACGCGCGACCTCATCGCCCACCTGCCGACGGGCTGGACGGTCGACGTGGCGCTCGAGTTGGCTCGGCGCGGCGACTTCGTGACCATGAGCCGGTTCGTGGACTTCGTGTCCGACGACGCCGTTCGGGGTGTCGTCGAGGCGATCGAGGACGAGACGGCTCTGCTGCGGATCGCCTTCTACATGGGATCCAAGAACCGCATGGACCACTTCTTCCGCATGCTGCCCCCCAAACGTCTCGAAGCGCTCATCGTGCGGGTCGAAGACGAGCCCGACGAGCTGCTGCCGGCCCTGCTGTCACTGCTGATCCACGTGAGCTACGGCCTCAAGCGCGAGCTGGGCGACATCGCCGCCGCCCAGGACGAGTCCGTGCTCTCCGGCTACGTGGGGGCCACCCAGCGGCAGGACCTGTGGCCGGACATCCTGCCGGTGGTCGCGGCAATGTCCGAGCCCTGCCGCCACAAGGTCGTCAACCTGCCGGTCCTGCGGGAGCCGGCGGTGCAGGAGAGGATCGTGGGCGCGGCGGACGACCATGACCTCTGGGGCGTCGTCCTCCCCCTCGTCGAGATGATGAACACCACCACTCGAACCGTGGTCGCTGACATCGTCGCCACCAAGGGCCACGGCACCCTGGAGGGCGCTGCGGAGGCCGCGCTCATGGCAGAGCAGTGGGACAGCCTGCTCGACCTGGCCGCGCTGATGCCGCCAGCCAAGCAGGACGAGCTGGTGACGATCGTGTGCGCCTTCGGGAAGGTGGATCCTGACTTGGTCCGGCGGGTCGCCGCGGCCGCCGCCCGGCGCGGGTTCGGAGCGCGGTTCGAGGCCGCGGGGGTGGCCCCCACGCCGTGACGGGACCGGTCTCGGCCAGGAGGTGACCGGTGGTCGCGGCGGCGATCAAGGCGACGCCGGCGCCTAGGTCGGGAGGAGGTCGCGCACGGCGGTGAGCTGCTCCAGTGCGTGCCGGTAGCCGAGCTCGACCAGCTCGTCCAGGCGCTTCCAGTCGAAGATGCCGAACTCCTGGGACGGCATGCGGACGTACACGTCGGCCCGCTCGGCTGCGAGGTCCATGCTCGTGGCGCTGCTGAGCATGGCGCTGCGAACCAGGATCTCGCTCAGCCTGGGTGGTGTGTCGAGGCTGCCGTGGTGCAAGAGTGCCTCGGGGTCGGGCTGGCCGAGCCCGGCTCCAGGTGCACGCAGATAGCCGTCGGTGCTGACGTTGCAGGCGATGATGGCGCCGCGCTCGAGACGCTCCATCACCCCGGTGGGCAGGTTGTCGAGGACGCCACCGTCACACAGCAGCTCGCCTTCGTAGGCGATCGGGGGGGCGATCCCGGGGACAGCCATGCTCGTTCCCACCCACACCGACAGCGGGCCACGGTCGTGGACCACGGGTGCGCCAGTCGTCAGGTTGGTCGAGACGCAGAAGAAGGTACGTCGCAGCTCCTCGATCTGACCGTTGCCGAAGATCTCGGTCAGACGAGCTGCGAACTTTCGGCCCCGGATGAGCGAGACGCGCGGCAGCGCGTAATCGTTGAGGAAGTTGTTGCGGACGAACGTCTCACGCACGACATGGGTCATCTCCATGCTGTCGAGACCGAGAGCCAACAGGGCCGACAGGAAGGCACCCATGCTCGTCCCGCCGGCGACGTCGATCGGCACCCGCAGCTGCTCCAGAGCCCGGATGAGCCCGATGTGGGCGAAGCCGCGCGCCCCACCGCCACCCAGCACCACGCCGACGCCGTTGCCGGCGACCTGGCGGGCCAGCGATGCCAGCTCGGCCTCGTCCCAGGGATGGACGAAGTAGCGGGCACGCGCCCCGGTCACGTCCATCCACGCCAGGGTGTGGGGAGACGAGTCTCCCTCGGGACGGAGGAACACGAGCTCCACGGGAGCGAGCAGCCCCAGCGACCGGAGCTCCTGGAGGACCCGGACCGGCCTCGGGCGGGCACTCGCCTCGATGAGGACCAGGACCCGGTCGGCGTTGTGCAGGCAACGCAGCGCCCAAGTGTCGCGATCGCTGTCCGCGGCATAAACGAGGTAGCGGTGGCGGCTCTCCAGCTCGTTCATCCACGCCGCCAGGCGGGTGCTGCCCTCACTGTCGGACAGCGATGCCTGCGAGGCACCCGGACCGAGGGTGGCGTCGGCGTGAGCCGCCGTGATCAAGCGGGCCTCGGGCCATCCCGAGAGCCGACGCACGAGCGCCTCGGCCAGCGCCATGACCGGCAGGTGAGGAGAGGCGGGGATCACGGCCAGTGTCCCGTGGACCTCGGTCGCGCCCTGGACCCGGACCCGGCCGTGCTCTCGTAGGCGGACGATCATCAGGCGGGAGAGCGCTCGCTGGACGGCGGGATGGTGGTCGAGGAAGTCGAGGAGGTCCTCCTGCGCGAACCGCAGGAGGATGCTGTCCCGTACTGCCCGCACTGTCGACGTGCGGGCCTCCCTCATCATGATCCCGACCTCGCCGACCGGCTCGAGTCGCCCGATGTAGCCCAGCAGCTCGCCGTCCGAGGTCTCCTGCAGCCGGCCGCGGGCGACGACGTAGCAGTGCGTCGAGGGCTCGCCCTCCTTGTAGAGGCGGGCGCCGCTGCGCAGGTCCTGTCGCTCAGCGAGCGACGAGAGAGCGGTGAGGCTCTCCTCGTCCAGCGCCGAGAACAGCGGCATCTCGGCCAGAACGGCCCCGAGATCCATAAGCGTCGACGGAGAAGCTTTCACCCACCACCCTCATGACAGCCCAAGCTTGGCCCGCACCAGGTCGAGGGCCTCGTCGATGCGGCTGGGGTCCCGGCCGCCGGCCACGGCCAGCTCGGGGCCCTTGCCCCCGCCCCCGCCCACCAGGCGGGCGGCCTCGCCCACCAGGTCGG
>JBPYEZ010000148.1:0-13721 GCA_051984395.1 Acidimicrobiales bacterium
GTGAGCGCTCTCCGGGCGGGACTGCTGAGCCCGGTTGCGCCTGTCGCCTAGAACGCGACCAGAACGAGGCGTCTGTCCGGTTTGGCCGGTCTGGTGCCGTTTCGGGCTGACAGATCGCGGTCGGGGCACCGAGCTGCCGTGGCGTCGGCGCCGTTGACGGGACGCCAGCCAAAAAGCCGCCGTTGTCTGGGCGCCCGGAAATGGCCGCTGTGCACTGGGCGCCGTGGACCGACACGGGATCCTCGTGGCGCCAAGCAGCCGCAGTTGGCCGTCCGGGCGGGGAGGAGCTCCGGTGAGGGGACGGAGGCCGTCGGCGAGGTCAACTTTACATAACGCACATTCTGGGCGTCCGGGGTAGGAGCGTGCCGGACGGGAAGAGGGTGAAGGAAGGGGGTGAGCCTCGAGCGGTGGTCAGGCGCTGACGCCGACCTCGGCCGGGTCGTCGCCGTCCGCAGGTGTTGCAGGCACGGCGCTCGTAGGCACGATCGGGGCAGGCGCGGCGCTGCCGGTCGCCGCTGGTCGGCGGCGAGCAGCCCAGTGGAGAAGGACCCCGACGAGCGCCGCCAGCGTGGCGGGGAGGTCCTCGAGCCAGGAACCGGCGCTGCGGAGGTATGCCGCCGGAGTTGCCAGCCAGGCCGGACGGGGAAGGAGCTGGCCGAGGCCGGCGAGGGGCGACATGGTGAAGGCGGGCCGGGGGATCTGAGCGATGGCCACACCGAGGCTGAAGACGACGACTCCGCCGACGGCGTCGAGGAAGTAGTGGTTGGCGGTGACGATGATGGTGAAGAGCGTGACGAACGGGTGGGCGATGAGCAGGGCCTTGATCCAGCGGCGGCGGACCACGGGTACCAGGGCGAAGACGCACCACAGCGCCCAGGCGATGTGGAGGCTGGGCATGGCCGCGTAGAGGTTGCCGGCGTCCTTCATGAGCGCCGAGTCCCAGCTGCCGATGCCCCCGATCACGTTCAGGGTGTCGACGAACCCGAAGCTCGAGGGCAGGAAGCGCGGCGGCAGCAGCGGATAGGTGATGAAGCCGATCAGCCCGAGTCCGGTCATCCAGGCCAGGGCATTGCGCCACCGGATATAGCGCTCAGGGAAACGGCGGAACAGCCAGATCAGGGTGACCACCGGCAGCACGAAATGCACCGTCGAGTAGAAGAGGTCGGACGCCTCGATCAGGAGCCGGTGGGGCAGGAACCACTGCTGGATGGCGTGCTCCCGGAAAATGCCGAGAGTCCGCTCGGCGTGGACGATCTGGCGCCCGTGGCTGCCCGCCACGGCGTGGGCGCCCGCCGCCTTGCTGCTGGTCCATTCGTAGACGACGTCGAAGGCGACGACAGCGAGGATCTCCTTCCACCACCGCAGCCGCCGCCTCACCGGGTTCACCGGCGAGATCCTAACGAGCCAGATTGCGTTAACCGGCGCATTCGCCCCGTGGGCCTCACGTTGGGGTCGCCCCGAGAAAGCCGAGGGCGGCGTCGATGAAGCCGAAATTCATCGGTGTGGCCAGGTGGTCGACCCCCTCGAGGACGACCAGGGTGGCGTCGGGCAGGGCGTCGAGCAGGGGCTGAGCAGGCCCGGCGGCGTCCTCGTCCCCCAGGACCACGAGGACCGGGACCTGCACCCCGGCCAGCTCCTGGCTGGTCAGGGGGGCGACCGGCCGCCGGAGGCAGGCGGCCAGGGCGAGGGGGTCGTTGCCCGGCGTCCGGGCGAACCGGGCGAAGGCTCGGGCCAGGTTGGACTCGGCCGGATCGGGACCGGTCCCGGAGCCGGACCCGGGTTCCCCTGGCGCCGGACCCTCGACCGCACGGGCGACGGGCTCCGGATCGTCGTCGCGCAGCAGGCTCTCCCCCACGCCGCCCACCACGATGCGGCTGAAGGCGGTGGACCGGGTGGCGGCGACGGTGAGCAGCACCCGCGCACCGAGCGAGAAGCCGATGGCGTCGACGGGACCGTCAGACGGCAGCAGGGTCGCCACGTCGGACTCGAGCTGGCCGTACGCCAGCGGGTCGTGCGGTTTGGCCGCCGTTCCGTGGCCGAGCAGGTCGGTGCCGATGACCTTCCGACCCGCGTCCGACAGGAGATCCACCCAGCCGGGCTCGCGCCAGTTGCGCTCGAACGAGGAGGCGAAGCCATGGACCAGGAGCACGGGCGCCGGCACGGGGCGCCACTCTACGGCTGCGCCCCGGCATTTCTGCGGCACCCCCGCGGAGCCCGCACGTCGCAGGGCCCGGTGATCCCGTTGTAGGTTGGCCGGCGTCATGTCCCACAGGATCGACGTGGAGCTGACCAGCGTCCGAGAAGACGGCAGCTGGACGTGGCGGGCGGCTGGGGCGCGCCAGCCGAAGGGCGTGCTCGAGGGCTCGGTGCTCTACGAGGGCGCCAAGGTGGGTGACGTGGTGCGGGCGGAGGCGGACTTCGAGCTCGAAGGCATCACCATCTCGTCGGTGCAGCCGCCCAAGGAGAAGAAGCGCTCCGAGCCCGAGCGCCTGGAGATCATCGGATCGCCGGATCGCCAGGACCGCGTGACCTCGTCGGTCGTGCGCCGCGGGCGCCCCGAGCGAGGCCGGGGGGACGGCGACGGTGCGAGGCGGCGGCCACGAGACGGCGACGGGCCGTCGGCCGACCGACCCCGCCGCGACCGATCGGCCCGTCAGCCCCGGTCGGCGGGCGAGGCACGAGCGCGACGCAGCGACGCTTCAGAAGGTCGTCCCTCGCGCGACCGGCCCTCGGACAGCGACCGACGACCCGAGGGCGGCCGGCGCGGCGCGCGGCGCGACGCCGATACGGCCGGGCGCGCCGCTGGTCGATCGGCACGACCGCGCGACGAGTCGGGCGACGGCGGCGCCAAGACACCGCGGCCCAAGCGGCTGAACCCCGCCAACGTCCATCGCGACGCTGCTCTGGCGGCGTTGTCGCCTGAACAGCGACCGATCGCCGAGCAGGTGTTGAAGGGCGGCATACCCGCGGTCCGTCAGGCCATCGAGGCCCAGAACGACCGGGCGCGCTCGGCCAACCTCCCCGAGGTCAACGGCGAGGCCCTTCTGGCGCTCGCAGAGGAGCTGCTTCCCAGCCTGAAGGGAGCCACCTGGCGGGACAGGGCGGAAGCGGCGGCGGGCGACATCGACGAGGTCAGCCTGCGGGATCTGCGTTCGGTCGTTGCCGGCGCCGACACCGCAACACGCGATGACGAGAGCCGGCTCCTCGCCAGCACGCTGCGCGAGGCGCTTGAACGGCGCGTGGCCCGCTTGCGCGACGAGTGGGTGCAGGAGATCACCCGGGCTCTGGACGAGGGACGCCTCGTACGCGCCCTCCGGGTCTCCGCGCACCCGCCCGAGCCGACAGCGCGCTTTCCCGCCGAGCTGGCCGTCCGCATGAGCGATGCCGCCGGCGGGGCGATGGCGCCCGACACCTCGTCGGAGCGCTGGACGACACTCCTCGGGGCGGTGGCGGACTCCCCGATCCGACGCATGGTGAAGCCTCGAGGGCTCCCCCACGATCCCGCGCCCAGCGTCCTCAACGCCGCCCGGCAGGCCTCCGGACGCGTGCCGGCGCTCGCCACCATGCTCGGCATCGAGATGCCACCGCCGCCGGGCCCACCGCGACCACACTCCCCCCGCCCGTCGCGCGCCCCCGTCGATCACGGTCGGCGGGCCGGTTGAGGAAATGATCGACTACACCCAGCAGGGGCACATCGCCGTGCTCACCATGCGGCGTCCCGAGGCGCGCAACGCAGTCAATGCCGAGGTGGCCAAGGAGATCGAGGCTGCCCTCGACCGCCTCGAGAGCGACGACGAGGTGTGGGTCGGTGTCGTGAGCGCCGAAGGCCCGGTCTTCTCCGCCGGCGCCGATCTCAAGGCTGTCGCTGCCGGCGAGGGTCTGGCGCTGTCGACCGAGCGCGGCGGCTTCGCCGGCATCACCCGCCGCCATCGGACCAAGCCCCTCGTGGCCGCGGTGGATGGGCCCGCGCTCGCCGGGGGCTGCGAGATCGTCCTGGCGTGCGACCTGGTCGTGGCGTCGACGTCCGCCTCCTTCGGGCTGCCCGAGGTCAAGCGATCGCTCGTGGCGGCGGCGGGCGGGCTGTTCCGGCTGCCCCGAGCCCTGCCCCCCGCAGTGGCGATGGAGCTCATTCTGACCGGCGATCCCCTGCCGGCCGGGCGCGCCCACGCCCTCGGCATGGTGAACGAGCTGGTCGCTCCAGGAGACGCGCTGACGGCCGCGCTGGCGCTGGCCGAGCGCGTCTGTGCGAATGCACCCGTGGCGGTCAGGGAGAGCCGAGGGGTTGCCGTCGCCGCCCAGACCGCCGACGACGAGACCCTCTGGCGGATGACCGACGAGGCGATGGCGCGCATCGCCCGCACAGAGGACGTCGCTGAGGGGCCGCGCGCGTTCATCGAGAAGCGGCCGCCTGTGTGGAAAGGACGCTGACCGGCCCGAGGGTCAGAGGATGCCGTGGTCGCGAAGGAAGTCGGCCAGGCCGTCGACCAGCGCGACGTGAGGCACCGACGGCAACGGGAACCATCGGGCCTCGGCAGCGTCGTCGCCGGCGACGGGTTGCCGCCCATCGGTGACCGTGACGACGAAGTCGAGGATCACGAAGTGGTGCTCTGGTCCGATCCGCTCGGCCCAACCCAGAAGATCGTCGCAGCGAACCTCCAGTCCCGTCTCCTCGGCGACCTCCCGCACGACCGCGTCGCGTATGCGCTCCCCCGTCTCCACCCGGCCGCCGGGCACCGACCATCGTCCTGCTCCCGGCCCCCTCCCCCGCTGTACCAGCAGGAGCTCGTCGCCGGCCACCGCCACGGCGCCGACGCAGAGCTCGGGACGGGTCACGGCTCCGACGTGCGCGTCCGCCCGGGCGGCGGGTCCGACGACAGCGTCCGGTGCATGACGATCAGTCGAGCCTTGAAGCCGCTCGACTCGAAGAAGTTCTTGCTCAGACGGTCGCCGGGGAGGGCCATGGTGTCGGCCCCGGCGCAGCCCCGCTCGACGAACCAGTCCGTGACCGCGCTCATGAGGGCTTCACCCACCCCGACACCGCGGGCGCCCGGCTCCACGAACAGCTCGTCCACCACGCCGAGCTCGGTCCCGCCCCGGAGCGTCTCAGTGCGTCCGGTGGCGTAGCCGACGACCTGGTCGTCCAGGGTGCCGACCCAGGCCGCTCGCCCGGGGTCCTCCAGGGTCCGGAGCAGCGCCTGGTCGACGGGCTCGGGCCGACCCTGGTGCTCGGCGAGGAGCGCCCCGCCCCGGCTCCCCGAGAGATGGTCCAGGGCGGTCCGGCAGAGCTCGGTGAGCCGAGGGAGATCGTCCCGGTCGGCTCGCCTCGCCCCCTCCCGCATCAGCTCCTGCCGGGACCCTGCAACTGGGCGATGCGATTGAGAATGGTCCGTCGGCCTCTGGTGGCGGCCTCGTAGGTCCTCACCGCCTCCAGCTCATCTGCGGCGAGGCCGGCGAGGCGCTGGACCACCTGGGAGGCAGACAAGGCGTCGTAGCCCGGTATCGCCAAGGCGCTGGGGTCGGCGGCCGAGGCGGCAGGCGTGGTGGACGACATGACCTCGGTGGCACCGTCCGATTGGGCGCTGGAGTCGGCCATGGACGTGGTGCCGGTCCCGTCGCCGTCGGTGGGCTCGGGCCCGCCGGCGGCAGTGGCCCACGGGGTGGCGTCGAGGTCGCCCGTGTCCCCGCCAGGGGGTGTCGACGGGCCGGCCTCCCGGGGCGGCTGGCTCCCGAACGAGCCGGGCACCCGACCGGTGGCCTGGCCGGTCGCCTGGCGTACCACGCGCTGCGCTTCACGCTGGCCCTGGGCCACGGCGAAGCCACCGACCATCTTGGCCATGGTGAGCTGGCTGTTCACCCGGGCCCGGCCCTTGTCGATCAACTGCGGCAGCTCCTCGGTAACCGAGATGGCCAATCCCACCGGTGCGTACAGGCAGAGATCGAGGGCTTGGTCGAGCAGTGATTTCCTCTCCGTCATGCCTCCATCATTGCTTACGGCGCAGCCCGGTCGGCCAGCTCAACCGGTGCGCACGATCATCACGTCGCAGGGGGCGTGATGGCTCACCGCGTTCGGAACGCTGCCGAGCAGGAAGCGGCCGGGTGAGGACATGCCCCTCGAACCCACGACGATCAGGTCGGCACGCCGCCGGTCGGCCACCTCGAGCAGGGCTTCGGCGGCGGTGCCGGCCTCGGAGATGGCGCGGGCCTCGGTGACCCCCGCCTTCCGGGCGAGCTGGACGGCGTCCTGGGCGCGGTCGTCGGCCAGTCCCGAGGCCGTGATCCGCCATTTGACGTCCTCGGGCGCGCTGGCCCGGTCGCGGTCCAGGCCCGTGGGGTGAGGGTCGTAGGCGGTCACGGCGATGAGGGCAGCCCCGACGCTGGCCGCCAGCCGGGCGGCGTGCTCGACGGCCTTGGTGGCCGTCTCCGAGCCGTCGGTGCCGACCACGATCCGGCGATAGCTCATCGGCGAGGCTCCATGGACCCGGAGGCGAGCGGTCCTCGGAACCGGCCCCCGGAGGCGGGGCGCCAGCGTCGGCGCTCTCGAACCGGCAGGGCGGGCGGGCCTAGACGCAGTCGCGGCACAGCATCCTCTCTGAGTCGGCCAGCTGGCTGGGGTGCTTGACGAGGAAGCACGATCGACACACGAACTCGTCCGGCTGTTTGGGCAGGACCTTCGTCTGCGGCTCCGTGCGGTCCTCGGTGTCGGGTGTCTCCTCGTCCTCCTCCTCGTCCTCGGCGACGACGAGGCGCTCCTTGAGGATCACGTCGAGGCTGGCCTCGACGTCCTCCTCGTCGTCCTCGTCCTCCTCCTCTTCCTCCTCGTCCTCGGCGCGGTCCGTCGTAGCCGGGGCGCCGTTCTGCGACTCCGGCTCCGCCTCGCCCTCCCCCTCTTCCTCCTCCTCCAGGTCCTCTTCCTCGTCGACCTCTTCCTCGAGCGCGTCCTCATCGATGAGCTCGTCGTCCGCCAGCTCGTCGAGATCGGGCTCGTCGAGCTCTTCTTCTTCCTCTACTTCTTCGTCCACCTGGTCGTCGACGTCTTCGGCCATTGGAGCCCGTCCTTGCTGAGTTCGGCGGGGAGCCTATACGGCGCCATCTGCTCGTCGAGCGGCAACGGGCGATCGGCTTCGGCGCGCGTAAGCTGCCGGTTCCCGGCGGGCGAGACACCCACCGGAGCCCGCGATCAGACCGGCGGATCCGGCGGGCGGTCGGGCCCAGGAGCCTTTGGGGCCGTCCGGTGGCCCATTCCCTCGCAACGCCATAGCAGCGCTCGACAGAAGGGTTATTGGGACGTTCTCTACTCGGCTTCCTGGGCCCCCGCGGCCCGCGACCCCCCCTCCCAAGACAACTACTACCCAGTCCCGGGAGGCCCACGACCTGGCGTCCGGGGCGTCTGGGACTCCGCTAGTTATGCCGCGCCTGGAAGTCATCGTCAACCCCGAAGTGAGCCGGATGACCTGGCTCTTCGTGTATTACCCCTGTTCAGGGGGGTGAAAAAAAACCCAGCATATGGGGGATGCAGTACTCGCGCGCGGGCGCGCGTCAGCGGGCAGGCCGAGCCGGGTCGCGCCGGCGGTCGGCGACGCGGCGAGCCTCCGTCCGGCGGGCGGCCTCGAGGCGCCCGAGGCCGTTGTCGGACTGGTCGTCGCGATCGACGAAGCGCATCATCTCGGCCAGGGCCCGGTGCCCGGCTTGGTCGGCGATGAGGCGGTGCATCTCGCGGGCCACCGTGCGGTAGGCAGGGTGGCCCTGGGAACCCGACCGGAGCTCGAGGACGTGCATGGCCTCTCGGGCGCTCATCTGCATGACATATCGGACCCGGAAGGCGAGGGCCACGGCGTACGGAGCCTGCTCGGGAAACTGGGGGGCAAGCGCGTCGTGCAGGTTCGCCGACCGGACCATCGACTCTTCGAACGCCGGCGCCACACCCGCCTCGACGGCGGTGTCGGGGACGTCGTAGCCGAGGCTGGTGCCGAGGGGCTGCCACTCGATGGTGAGCATGCGATGCCGCTGGAGGTCCCGGAAGGCTCCGTAGTCCGACACGACGTCGAAGCGGTACGACGTGCGCTCCAGCGCTCGTCCGGGACGATGACGACGGTTCGTACGATCGCCCGCGTAGGCGCGCACCACCTGGCGCCGCTCGTCCGCCGACATCCGGGCGACCCGCTCGGTCAGCGCGCTCTCCGCCAGGTCGGTGTGTGGATACAGCATGGCGGCGATGACCTTGTTCTCACCGTCAGGATCGAAGTCCACCAGCGTGACCGGCGACGAGTGGTCGTCCGCGACCGCGGCATCGGATGGGAAGAGGCGCTCGGCCACCTCGTCCATGGCGGATCGGTTGGCGGCCAGGTAGGCCGACCACTCCCCGCCCCGATCGGGGCGGTCCACACGCTTCAGGAACGACGGGATGGCTTTGCGGAGCTCCTCGAGCATGAGGTCGGCGTAGTAACGCGCCTCAGGGAGGGGATGGGCCCGCATGTGGAGGAGGAGCAGTTCGTAGGACTGGCCGGTCCCGTAGATCCCCACGTTGGACAAGGACCCGGCCGGCAGCAGTCCTCGCAGGGCGTCGAACGCCTTGGCCCGGATCGACTGGCGGTAGGCCAGGTCGAGATCGGTGTCGGCCTTGGGGTGGCGGCGGGTCAGCCAGGCCTGGACGACCGGCACCAGGGCGGCGTACGTGTCGAACATCCGGTCCATCTCCCCCACGTAGCGGGCGCCGAGTGGGGACTCGAGGATGGCCGGGTCGCGGAAGTACCGGTAGTGACCGCTGGCCAGGCGGGCGTCATAGGCGACGTAGCGCGTGGACTGCTCCAGATAGGCCATGAGCCGGCTGCGCTCGAGGACCTTGGTCAGGAGGTTGGACGCCTGTTCGCAGGCGAGGTGCACACCGCCCAGCTGGGCTACCGAGTCGTCCCCGTACTCGAGGAAGATCCGGTCGTAGAGCTCCTCGGCTCGCCGCAACCCGACGGTGGCGTCGACGGTGAGGTCACCGCTGATGTCCAGATCGCCGACGAACTCGTCGAGGAACAGCCGTCGGAGGCTCTTGGTCGTCCTGGAGTACCGGGCGAACAGCGCCCCCTTCACCACCTCGGGCAGGTTGACCAGGGCGAAGACGGGGCCGTCGATGGTCGTGAAGTAGCGCCGGAGGACGTCAGCCTCCTCGTCGCTGAAGCGCTCCCGGACGTACGGATGCATGCGGCGCCACATTACGGCCCTGGGCCTGCGGTTGAGGTGGATCTGCCTCCCCCTCCGACCAGGACGTTCGCGGAGACCCAGCTCGCGGCGGTTAGGAGGCGGGGGTGGCGGCGGCCTCGAGGACCGACGACGCCGCCACGATGTCCCGGAAGAGGTACTCGGCCGCCTGGCCCGCGGCCCGGGCCGTGCCCGGAGCGGGCGCGGCCTGCTCGATCTGGCGCAGGAGGTCGATCAGCTGCTTGACGTTGCGCACGAAGTCGCCACCCGAGACGTCCTCGTCGGCGATCACCTGGCTGAGGTCCTCCCCCGCCGCCCAGGCCCTGGCGACCTGGGCAAAGCCAGGCTCGAGCGGTCGGGTCGGAGGGAGCCCGGCGGCTGCCTCGTCAGTCGCCAGTCGCCGGGCCAGGTCCTCGACGGCGCGCCAGCGACGTTGGAGCTCGCTCGTCGCTCCCGTCGAGCGGGCTGATCGCGTTGTCGAGCCCGCTCGCCGGCGCGGTCCTTCTCTCCGATTGGCCTCCTGGCCGGGCCGTCCTCCGGGGTCGAACCCGCCCCCGGTCGTCGCCCCCGCGCCGCGCGGCTCGAAGGTGAACACGGAGACGAGGGCCGCCACCGACGGCGGGTCGAGCCCGTCGAGGAGACCTGCTGCGAGTGTCTCGGCCACCAGCAGATCCGCCTCGTGGTAGATGCGGGCCAGCCGGTTCCCGGCCGTGGTGAGCGACCAGCCCTCGACGTACCCGCGTCGTCGCAGGAGCCCCAGGACCCGGTCGAACTGGCGGGCCAGCGATTCGCTGCGGCCGCGGATCCGTCGCTCCAGGCGCTCGCGCTCCCGTTCCAGTCGATCGGCGCGGTCGGCCGCTCGCAGGTGGCTCCGGAGATGCGGACAGCCGGCGACGGGATGTGAGGCGATCGCCGCGGATCCGTCCCGCGCGCCACCGGGGTCGATGGCGTCGCGCCGGGCGCGGCCTCGCTTGCCGACCGGAGTCGCGCGGTCGGGCCCTCCTCCTGGGCCTGCCTCGTCCTCGGGGTCCCATCCCGTGCCGGCGGTCTCGGCGATGTCGAGGCGGCGCAGGGCGGCGGCCGTCTGACGGACGAAGCGGGCGGTCGAGGGGTCGTACGGGACCGGTAGGTCGATGCGGGCGAGCGGGCGGGGTGGCCCGTGAAAGTCGGCCGCCCGGAGACGGACGGTGCGTGTGTCGACGGTGACCGCGCCGAGGCGCACGTCCCCGCCACGGCGCCGAGCGGTCGTGATCACCGCCACCGGTCCGCTGGCGACGGTCGCGGGCACGGGTACGACGTCTCCGGGCCGGATCCGATCGAGGGCCGCCTGGATCTCGGTCCGGAGGCGCTCGGATGGAGGTCCCTGCACGCCACCGGCGGCGAGCGACCGGCGGGTGGCCCGGTCGTGTCGCCGGAGCTCCTCGACGTCGCCCCGGTCGCAGCTCGCTGCTCGCCGGGCGTCCGCCAGCGCCGCGCTCGTGCGCTCGAGCTGGGACTCGAGGTGCACGACGTCGGCGTCGGCCCGGTACTGGGCGAACGAGAGGTTCAGGAGGTGGTGGGCCTGGTCCGGTGGGTACCGGCGAACCAGGTTGACGGTCATGTTGTAGGTGGGTCGAAACGAGGATGTGAGCGCGTAGGTGCGGGTCGACGCCAGCCCGGCGACCTGGGAGAAGGGCACGAAACGGTTCCAGAGCACCACGGCGTAGCCCACCTCGTCGATGCCCCGCCGTCCGGCCCGCCCGGTGAGCTGGGTGTACTCCCCCGCCGTCAGTGTCTCGTGGCGCTCGCCAGTGAACTTGGTGAGCTTCTCGATGACCACCGATCGGGCCGGCATGTTGATACCGAGCGACAGCGTCTCGGTGGCGAAGACCACCTTGACCAGAGCGGCTCCGAAGCAGGCTTCGACGGCCTCCTTGAACGGGGGCACGAGACCGGCGTGGTGGGCTCCAAGGCCTGCCTCCAGCCCCGTGAGCCAGGCGCCATAGCCCAGCACCCGGAGGTCGTCGTCCGAGAGGGTCTCGACCTTGGCCTCGGCGATCGCCCTGATCTGGCGTCGCTCCTCAGGAGTCGTCAGCCGCACCCCGTCATCGAGACACTGGCGCACGGCGTCGTCGCAGGCGGCCCGGCTGAAGATGAAGTAGATGGCGGGCAGCATCGACTCCTCTCCGAGTCGATCGACCACCTCGGACCGCCAGGGCGCGTAGAGCTGGCTGCGAGGACGACCGTAGGGCCGGCGACCCGGTGACCCGCCCTCGAGCGCGGCCGCGGCCGGGTTGGGTCGACCGTCGACGAAGGTCGGCAACAGATGGAGGCGCTCGCTGCGACGGTCGCCCACCAGGTACAGCTGGTTGAGAGCGACGGGTCGGCGCTCCTCGATGACCGCCGCCGTGTCACCGCGCACCGTGGAGATCCAGTCGGCGAACTCCTCGGCGTTCGACACGGTGGCCGAGAGGCACACCAGCTTGACCGGCGGGGGGCTGTGAATGATGACCTCCTCCCAGACGGCACCTCGGTAGGGGTTCTGGAGGTAGTGCACCTCGTCCAGGACGACGCAGCGCAGGCCGGCGAGCGCCGGCGATCCGGCGTAGATCATGTTGCGCAAGACCTCGGTGGTCATGACGACCACCGGGGCGTCGCCGTTGATCGAGTTGTCGCCGGTGAGCAGCCCGACGCGATCCGGCCCGTGGCGGCGCACGAGATCGCCGTACTTCTGGTTCGACAGAGCCTTGAGCGGCGTCGTGTAGAAGGCCTTGCCTCCCTCGGCCAGGGACCTGGTCACGGCGTACTCGGCGACCACCGTCTTGCCCGACCCTGTCGGGGCGGCGACGAGCACCGACCGGTCGTCGTCCAGTGCGTCGAGCGCCCGTTCCTGAAAGGCGTCGAGCGGAAAGCCGAGGGCCGAGAGAAAGTCCGCCCTCGCAGGCGTCATCGCCGGATCACGTGCTGTTGGAGGCGGCAGTCGATCGCTTGAGCAGCTTTCCGATCAGGATGGACGCCTCGTAGAACAGGCACATCGGCACGGCCAGGGCCAGCATCGAGAACGGATCGGAGCTGGGGGTGACGATGGCAGCGACGGCGAAGAGGACGACGATGGCCTTCCGCCGCCAGCGTGAGAGCTGGGCCGGGCTCAGCACCCCCGCCAACTCGAGGAACACCAGCAGCACGGGGAACTCGAAGGCCACTCCGAAGGCGACCATCAGCAGGATGATCAGGCTGAGGTAGTTCGTCGGGCTGTAGATCTGCTCGAGGGTGGGCCCGCCCACGGCGGTGAGGAAGGACAGGGCGTGGGGGAAGGTCACCCACGCGACGCCGGCCCCAGCCAGGAAGAGGATGATCGACGAGGTCACGAAGGGCACGGCGTAGCGCTTCTCGTTGGGGTTGAGCCCAGGGGTGATGAAGCGCCACAACTGGTAGAGCACGACGGGCGAGGCCAGGAAGAGGCCGCCGTAGGCGGCGATCTTCAGGCGGATCGAGAATCCGTCGAGCGGTCCGGTGACGAACAGCTTGCACGAGTGGTGCGCACCGACCGTGGCGCAGTAGGGGTGCACGAAGAAGTTGAGGATGTGGTTGTAGAGGGCGAAGGCGACCGCGCCGCCGACGGCCACGGCGAGGATCGACACGACGAGCCGGCGTCGCAGCTCGGTCAGGTGCTCGACCAGCGTCATGGCATCCGGGTGCGGATGCTTGCTCTTCAGTCGAGGAAGCTTGATGGCCATGGCCGTGGGCGCCGTGGCGTCCTAGTTGAGGCTGGGATCGTCTGGGGCGAGGCCGGGATCCCAACCTGCGTGGGTCGTGGGATGGGCGGACCCGGTCGCGGGCCGGAGCGGCGCCAGCTGGCCGGGATGCTGGGGTGGCGCCCGATCCTGGGCGCCCTCGTCGGATGCCGACCCGTCGGCCGTCGGCGCGCCGTCGCCAGCGGCGCCATCGGGGGTCCTCACCTCGGTTGCCGACGTGGTCGACGCCCCCGAGGTGCCATTGGGCTCCCAGGGAGCCGTGATCGGCGGCACCAGGTCCTCGCCGAGGGCGCCCCTGACCTCGCTCTCGAGGTGCTCCCGGAAGCGGCGGAAGTCGCCCCAGGCCTTTCCGACCTGGCGGGTCATCTGCGGCAGTTTCTCGGGGCCGAGCACGATGAGGGCCACCGCCAGCACGATCAGGATCTTCTCCGGGCCGAAGCTGATCACAGGAAAAGTGTACCGGCGGCCCCGCTCCCCAGGCGTGCCGGCGAGGGGCGCGTCGTCACCATCTCCGCCCGATCCGCCCACAATGGGGTCGTGGGCGCGCACCTCCTGTCCGACCCGATCGGCTTCGCCCACCGAGGTGCCAGGGCGCAGGCGCCCGAGAACACCATCGAGGCATTTCGCCTCGCCCTCAAGCTCGGCGCCAGTGGGCTGGAAAGCGATGTCTGGCTCACGGCCGACGGGGTGCCGGTCCTCGACCACGACGGAATCGTGCGGGCCGGCGGCCGGCGCCGGGCCATCGCCGAGCTGGCGCGGGCGCAGCTGCCGGCGACGGTTCCCTCGCTGGGCGATCTCTAC
>JBPYEZ010000149.1:0-13999 GCA_051984395.1 Acidimicrobiales bacterium
CTGGTGAACTTCTGGCTGCCGATCCCCCTGGGAGCGCTCGCCTATCTCTCGTTGCGGGTCGAGCCCGGTGCGTCGCGCCGGCGGCGAGCCGAGGAGCTCGAGGAGCTGGCGGAGGGGGCCCGGCGGGAGGCCGAGGACCGCCGCCACTGGGCTGCTCGTCACGGGCTGCGATCGCCGCACAGCCGGAGCGAGGCCGAGGTCAGTGCCGAGCAGCCGAACGGGGCGCGCCCTTCGAACCCGCTCGAGAGGGACGCTCCACCCGACTGAGCTGCCCGGCGGGACCTCTCAGCCGCCGGGCTGGTCCGGGCGTCGCTGGCCCGGCCAGGGCACCTTCTCGGTCCAGCTGGTGCCGGTCGACGTTCTCGCCCCGCTTCCCGGGGGCGCGGCAGCTCCGGGGCCGACCGAGCCGGTGGGCTGGGCTCCCGGTCTGGGAGGAGCGGCAGCCCGGCCAGGGGCCTGTGCGCCCCGTTCGAGGGCTTTGTCCGGATCGAGGCCCTCGATCTCGCCCAAGGCGGCGTCGATGGCGTCCAGGCGGGCCACGATGTCGTCGGCAGACCGATCGCCGGCATCAAGTCCCCGCGCGCTGACCGTGGTGCGCATGCGCTCGGCAACCTGCTCCACCTTCGTCACCTGAGGCTCGATCTCGGCGTAGAGCCGGCGGCGCAGCGCCCGAGGCTGCCGCTCGGCGGCCACGAGTCGGCGATCCACCGACACGGCCAGATCCAGGAGGTCCTGGAGGCGCTCCTGCCACGGCGCCCGCTGCCGTACCCCGCCCCACCGTGTGCTCTCGATGGGACCCATCGACACCACCGAGCTCGTGGCCACGACGAGCCGGCGATGCAGGACGGCGGCGGGCGACAACGACCAGCGCCAGCGCAGTGGAACCGACACCCCTCGAGCGCCAGGCGCCAGGAGCAGCGGGCGCTTGAGCCGGCGGGCCACGACGACACCGGCGACGGCCGCCAAGAGCACGCTCACCGCCACGATCAGGGCGATCACCGCCAACACGTCGGAGGCCGACACCGCCAGCACGAGCGCAGTCACCGCGCGATCCTACGTCCGCGTCCGCACGAGCGCGCCGGCGCTCTGGATCAGCTCGCGGTCCCGCTCGTAGCTCGCCAGGGCCACGGCGTCATCGACGGCGCGCCACACGACCTGGTCCACTTCACCGGTGGCGTAGGCGGACGGCTCGCGAGCCTCCGCAGCCGGGTGCATGAGCCAGTAGCGCACCACCTTCGGCCGACCGCGGCGGTCGTGGTAGCGGCTGGTCGCGAGCTCCTCGTCAAGTGTGCACGCGAGCCCGGTCTCCTCCTCGACCTCCCGCAGAGCGGCCACCTCGTACTCCTCGCCGGGGTCGAGCTTGCCCTTGGGAAGCGACCAGTCGTCATAGCGCGGACGGTGCACGAGTACGACCTCCACCGGGTCGCCGACGCGGCGCCGCCACACGACCCCACCGGCGGCGGCAACGACGGGCTTCGTCGGGTCGCTCAGGTCAGCCACGATCGCAGTGACTTGCGGCGCGCCGCCTTCCACGCATCCGCCCATCCGCGGCGCGCCTCCTCGGCGGCAACGGCGGCGAAGCCGAGGAGCTCCCCCATGGCGACGGCCTGGTCGACAGAGGTCTCCGCGGTGATGGCGTCGCGCACCCAGGCAGCCGCCACGACGGCGTCCTGGAGCCGACCGAGCACGTCCTGGAGGCCGGCCACGGCGCTGGCGAACCGTTTGGCCGGACGGCCCTCGACCCCGACCACGGCCTCGGCGGCGTACCGGCACCGCTTGGCCTTGATGCGAACCTGATGGAGGTCGGCGTCGGCCGGCTCGGGCCCAAGATCCGCGACCGTCCGGCGGAGCTTGCGCCACGCCCTGCCGACCAGGGCCGACGCCACTTCCTCGGCCGGCAGCTCGGCGGTCGGGGTGAGCGGGGGCTTGGCGATCCCGTCGACCAGGGCATCGAGAAGGGCGACGTACCGCTCGCTGTCGAGCGCCTCGAACAGCGTCCTCAGGGATTCCTCCCGGGAGGCGACCAGCCGGTCGATCAGGACACCGACGGCAGGACGGTCGGACGGAGGCAGGCGACCGGTCTCGGTCCGGAGCCGATCGAGGAGTACGTCGGCGTCGCGAACCTCCCCCAGGGGTGAGGCCAGCCACCCGAGCTCCTGTCGTATCGGCTCGGCCCACTCGGGGTCGACCAGGCTGGTGAACGTCCGCAGATCCGAGCGCAACCGCCGCGTCGCCACTCGGGCCTGGTGCACCTCCTCGGGGTCCTCGTCGAGACGCACGCCCGGATCGTGGGTGACCAGCCGGGACAGGCCCGATGCCAGCGCGGCCCGCACCAGCTCCGACGCTCGCGCACCCTCTCGAGGTGGGTCCACGTGGGCGTCCGAAGGCGCCTGCGCCTGGGGGCCCAGGGCCCGCACGACCTTGGGCAGCGGCACCGGGTCGTCAGCTCCCGCCTCTCGCAGTCGCTTGGCCACCTCTTCGGCGACCCAGTCAGGAGCGTCGGGTGCCAGCTCCACCTCGACCTCGCGAAACCGAGCGAGGACCCGGCGGCCGTCCATCACCGAGACGACGTCGTCGTCCAGCTCGACCAGCGGATGACCTGAGAGGTCGGCCACCTCGAGCCGCGTCCGTCGACTGTCGAGGCGGGCAACCCGCCCCAACGTCGAGTTGCGGACGTAGGCGCGAACCAGCTTGGCCGCGCCGGGCGGCACCGACCCTGCGGCTCCCTCGAAGTCGAGCTCCCGCCGGGTGAGGGTCGACGTGTGGGAGCCGCCCGGCAGCTTGAGCGTCCACCGCCCCCCGCTGGTGTCCTCGCCCTCCTCGACCCGGTACCGCAGGCTGACGCCCGCTCGCGACAGCCGCAGGTCCGGCGTGTCCCAGTAGGTCGCCCGCAACCGCCGTGACGGGATCGCCGTCACGACCGCATCGGGGATCGCATCGGTGAGGTCGGGGAGCTCGAAATGCGGCGGGGCCGCCAGCTTGATCTCCCTCTCGATCCCCATCGAGGCCTACATCCGGGGCGCCGACGCGAGCTTGTCCGGTTCCCGCCGCCGTTGTGCGCGCTCCAGGGCCGCCTCCATCAGCCGCCGCTGGGTGCTGATCCCGACCTCGGTGGGGACTCTCGACCAGCACCCGTCGGGTCCCAGCGTCCACGCCTGGGTGTCATCAGCCAGGAGCAGCTCCAGCACCTCTCGGAGCCGACCCCGCAGCTCCGGGTCGACGACCGGAACGGTCGCCTCGATGCGCCGGTCGAGGTTGCGACGCCGGAGGTCGGCCGAGCCGATGAGCATCTCCTCGGGACGGTTCCCCACTCCGCCGAAGCTGAAGATCCGTGAGTGCTCGAGGAAGCGGCCCACGATCGAGCGGACGCGGATGGTCTCCGACAGGCCGGGCACGCCGGGGCGCAGGCAGCAGATGGCCCGGACGACGAGGTCGATCGGCACTCCGGCGGCGGACGCCGCGTACAGCGAGTCGATGATCGCCGGGTCGTCGAGGCCGTTCACCTTGATGACGATCCGCCCCGCGGAACCAGCCGCCGCCTCGGCCTCGATCAGCTCGATGATCCTCGACCGCATGGCCACCGGCGACAGGATCAGCCGTCGATAGGTCGACCGGCGGCTGTAGCCGGTGAGGAAGTTGAACAGATCGGTGAGGTCGGCGCCGAGATCGGGATCGGCGGACAGGAGCCCGACGTCCTCGTAGAGGCGGGCCGTCTTGGAGTTGTAGTTGCCGGTTCCCACATGGCAGTACCGCCGGACGACGCCATCCTCCTCCTGGCGCACCACGAGCGCGGTCTTGGAGTGCGTCTTGAGCCCCACGAGCCCGTAGACGACATGCACGCCCGCTTCTTCCAGGGCCTTCGCCCAGGCAATGTTGGCCTGCTCGTCGAAGCGGGCCTTGAGCTCCACCAGCGCTGCCACCTGCTTGCCCTGCTCGGCCGCCCGGATGAGGCCGTGCACGATCGGGCTGTCGCCCGAGGTCCGGTACAGGGTCTGCTTCATGGCGAGCACGTTCGGGTCGTCGGCGGCCTGGGCGACGAAGGCCTCGACCGATGTCGCGAACGAGTCGTACGGATGGTGGACGAGCACGTCCCGCTCCCGGATGACGGCGAAGAGGTCGACGGCTTCGTCGCCCGCCGTCGCCAACCGGGGCTGGGTCATGGGCGCCCATCCCGGGTCGTGGAGGTCGGGGCGCTCGAGGCCGTGGACGGCCCACAGACCCTCCAGCCCGAGCAGTCCCTCGACGCGGTAGACGTCGGCGGGACCGATCTCGAGCTCACGGGCCAGCAGCTCGGCGACCTCGGCGCCGGCGGCGGCGTCGATCTCGAGGCGCACGGCCCGTCCGAAGCGCCGTCGTCGGAGCTCCATCTCCACGGCGACGAGGAGGTCGTCGGCCTCGCCTTCCTCGAGCGTGAGGTCCGCGTTCCGAGTCACCCGGAAGGGGTAGTGGGCCCCGATCTCCATGTCCGGGAACAGCGCGTCGAGGTGGGCCGCGATCACCTCCTCCAGGGCGACGAAGCGATCCCCGCCCGGTAGGACGAGGAACCGGGGCAGCAGCGGCGGCACTTTCACCCGGGCGAAGCGCTGGTCGCTCGTCACGGGATCGCTCACCATCACGGCGAGGTTGAGCGACAGATTGGAGATGTAGGGGAACGGGTGTCCGGGATCGACCGCCAGCGGGGTGAGCACCGGAAAGACCAGGCGCTCGAAGACCTCGTCGAGGTGCTTGCGGTCGTCGTCGTCCAGCGCGTCCCAGCTCCTCAGGTGCAGCCCGGCCTCGTCGAGCGCGGGAACGATCTCTCCGAGGAAGATGGTGCTCTGGCGGGCGACCATGTCCTCCAGCTTCGGACGGATGGCCCGCAGCTGCTCGAGCGGGCTGCGACCGTCGGGAGACTGCGAGACCAGCCCCGCGGCCACCTGGTCCTTGAGGCCTGCCACGCGCACCTGGAAGAACTCGTCGAGCCGCTCACTGAAGATGGCGAGGAACTTGACCCGCTCCAGCAGGGGGACGTCGGGGCTGTCGGCCAGGTCGAGCAGACGCGCGTTGAAGTCGAGCTCGGACAGCTCGCGGTTGAGATAGCGAACCGCGGGCTGCTGAGGATCGAGAGCCTCCTCGACGTCCGGGTTCTCCTCCCCTCCCGACACGCTGCGGCCAGTGTTCACCGCCATGGCCCAAGGTTAGCCCGGCCCGCGGCGTGGGCAGCCGAGCAAGACGGGGACTCTCGACGACGCGCGACCGAGCGGGTCCGCCGGTGACGCGAGCCCTCGTCGCGACGGCGGCGTTCGCGCGACCGTGGATGCCGACCAGCCCGTCGTGTGAGCGGACGGGCCGGGCGATCCCCGGGTAGGCCCTGCTCGAGGCCCTCTCGGAGCGAGCACTAGGCTCCCTGCCGGTGAGACCGAGACGCCGAGCGGTCACGTCCAGGCGACGGACCGAGCTGGGGCTGTTGATCCTGGGAGCCATGGTCGTCGGGTTCGCCTACGTGCTGGCCTCCCTGGGAAAGACCGCGTCCATCCCGGCCAACGTGGGGCCCTTCCTCGGGGTCATCTTCGGCTTGGCGCTCATCGCCCACATGGCCAACCGGTGGATGGTGCCCGACGCCACGCCGGTGATCCTCCCGATCGCGGCGCTGCTCAATGGGCTCGGCTACGTGGTCATCGCCCGCCTCAACTTCAAGCTGGCCGGCCTCCAGGCGGTGTGGACCGGCCTCGGCGTCGCCGTGTACGTGCTGACCCTGGTCGTGGTGAGGTACTCACGCGACCTGGCGCGCTACCGGTACCTGGTGGCGATCGCCGGCCTGGCCCTTCTCCTCGTCCCCCTGGCTCCCAAGGTCGGCCAGAACATCAACGGCGCCCGGCTGTGGGTGCGGCTCGGGCCCGTGACCTTCCAGCCCGTCGAGCTGGCCAAGATCGCCCTCATCATCTTCTTCGCGTCGTATTTCGTGGAGAAGCGGGAGCTCCTCACGGTGCCGACGGTTCGCATCGGCGACCGCCTGTTCACCGATCCTCGGCCGTTCGGCCCCGTCGTCCTGGCGTGGGCCTTCTCTCTGCTGGTGATGACGGCAGAACGAGACGTGGGCTTCTCGCTGCTCATCTTCGTACTCTTCATCTCGATGCTGTGGATGGCGACGGGGCGGGTCACCTACCTCGTCGTGGGGGCGGTCCTGTTCATCATCGGCGCCTTCGTGGCCGCGCATCTCTTCGGCCACGTCAACGACCGCATCACCGTCTGGCTCGACCCGTGGAAGTACGCCAACGGGATCGGCTACCAGGTCGTGCAGGGCCAGTACGCGCTCGGCTCCGGCGGGCTCGTCGGGTCCGGGCTGGGCCTGGGCCATCCCACGCTCATCCCCGTCGCCAGCAGCGATTTCATCTTCGCCGCCATCGGAGAAGAGACCGGCCTCCTGGGTACGGTCGGGATCGTCATGGCCTTCCTCCTGCTTGTCGGGGCCTCCCTGCGGACCGCACTGGTGGCGAAGTCCGAGTTCGCCAAGCTGCTCGCCGCCGGCATCGCCGCCGCCATCGGCTTCCAGGCCTTCTTCATCATGGCGGGGGTAGTGCGGCTGCTGCCGCTCACGGGGGTGACCCTGCCGTTCGTCGCCTACGGGGGATCCTCGCTCCTCGCCAACTACGTGCTGATCGCCCTGCTGGTCCGGATCTCGGACGAGAACGTCCAACAGGCGGTGCCTCCGAATGCCGAGCGGGTGGCGGTCGCCGCCGGCTGAACCGCGAGGCAGGACCGCCATCGGCCCAGGTCGGCGATCCCGGCGAGCAAGGGCGGGTCAGGCGCCAGGGACGCGGCCGGCGGTCAGCAGGACCTCCTCGGCCACCATGATCGGCACCGGCAGGGGCTGGCGCAGCGCGACAGCAAGCGCGTCCGACGGTCGGCACTCCACGGTGTGCGATCCGCCGGGCCCGGAGAGCGCAAGCTCGGCGTGGAAGACCGGCCCGTCCACCCCGGTGATCCGCACCGCGTCCACCTGCAGGCCGAATCGCTGCAGGATGCTGGTGAGCAGGTCGTGGGTGAGGGGTGTCGGCCTCGGGATCCCCCGCCAGGCGTGGGCGATGGCGACACCCTCGGCCTGCGCGATCGTCACCCGCAGCTCGCGCATGGGCGCGTCGATCTCCCGCAGCACGACGGTTGGACTGGTGCTCGGCAGCTCGAGGCCGACATCCACGAAGGCCGCTTGGCGCATCGGCTCGGGCTCGGTGAGCCCCTGGGGTACAGACCCCGACTGGTCCGCGGCGCCCTCCTCGCCCGCGCCCGCGGGGAGGTCCGTCTGCCCCTCATCGTCCTGGGTCTGTCCCGCGCCGGAACCCTGCCCACGGCTGCCACTCACCTCGGCCCCGGCGACCTCCGCCCCGGCCCCATCGGCGTGCTCGCTGGCCTCGCCGGGCGCTGCCGGCGGCGAGGCCGGGTGCTCCTGGTCCTTGTCCTCCGAGGGGCCGGCAGAGCCGTCGGCGTGGCCCTCGGCGGACCTGATCGGTCCGGGTCCCCCATCGCCCGCCATCGCCACTCTCAGCGAAAACGCCGCATGCCCACGTTGAGCACGATCCCGATGGCGGCGAAGAAGGCGATGGTCGCCGACCCGCCGTAGCTCATGAAAGGCAATGGAATACCGGTGATCGGCATGATACCCATCGTCATGCCGGCATTCTGAAACACCGAGAGCCCGATGAGGCCGAGCACGCCGCCGCACAGCAGCATGCCGAGGCTGTCGCGCGCCGTCTGGGCCGTCCGCAGGATCCGCCAGACGATGATCCCGAACAGCGCCAGGAGGGAGGCGGCGCCGAGGAAGCCCAGCTGCTCGCCCACCGCGGTGAAGATGAAGTCGGTCTGCTGCTCGGGCACGTAGTTGAGGTTGGTCTGGGAGCCGTTGAACAGACCCTTGCCCGTGGGGCCGCCCGAGCCGATGGCGATCTTGGACTGCGCAAGGTTGTAGGTCGACTGCTGGCTCTTGCTGTTCGTGGTGCTGTTGGGGGCGGCCGGCGTCGTCTGGCCCGCCGGCGTCTGGTGCACGAACGAGGTGAGGCGATCGACCTGGTACTGCTTGAGCACGCCCAGCTGCACGACGGCGATGATGCCGAGGACCGCCAGGAGCCCGAGCCCGACCAGATAGCGGCCCCTGACGCCCGCCACGACCATCATGACCAGCAGGGAGGCGGCCATGACCATGGCGGTCCCCAGGTCCGGCTGCTCGTAGACCAGGATGATCGGGATGCCGGCCATGAGCAGCAGCACGATGACGTGACGGAGCATGATGGCGCCCTGGCGCCGTCGTAGATATGCGGCCATGGCCAGGATGAGGGCGAGCGTGGCGAACGCCGAGGGCTGCAGCTGGAACGAGCCCACCTGGAACCATCGCTGGGACCCGAGGGCACTGCGGCCCAGCGGGCTCAGCACGGCCAGGAGACCCAGCAGCACGCCGCCGTAGGCGATGGCGCCCAGGATCTCGAACTGGTGGTAGTCGATCAGCGTGACGGCGACCATGACGGCCAAGCCGATGATGGCGTAGAGGAGCTGCTTCTTGAGATAGAAGCGGGGATCGACGCCGGCGAGCTCCAACTTTCCTCTGGTCGCGGAGTACACCATCAGCACGCCCATGGCCGCCACGGCCAGGGTGGAGGCGGCCAGCAGCACGTCGACGTGCTGGAACATGGTCGTGCGGCCCCGAAGCCGGGTCGGTTGGTCCAGGACGCGTAGAGCCACCATCACCTCCTCGCCACGACCGCCGCTATCGTGGGCCGCACCGATTCTGAATGAGGCCCGGGGGCGACGCAAGCCACCTCGAGCCGGAGGCGGCCGCTCCGGCGACCCGCCTCAGGAGGTCTCGACCCACCCCGGCCGGCCCGTCGACCCCGGGGCCGGGCTCGGTCGGCAAGGATGCCAGGTGTGATCTTCGCTGCAACCACGTCCCTGACCAGCGGTCAGAACGACCAGGGCTACATCCATGACCTCCTCCGCCAGTACGGAGCCAGCGAGTTCGTGGCCCGAACCGTCCAGTTCGTCGTCGTCCGCCCCCTCGAGATCGTCCTCATCCTCGTCATCGCCTGGCTGGCCGCTCGGCTCGGCGCCAGGGTGGCGACGCGGATGCTGCGAACGCTCAGCAACCGCACACGACTGGAGAACCTCTCACCGCGCGCCTCCCTGCGCGTCGAGACGATCGGCGCGCTGGTCGCCAGCCTCTGGCGCGCCCTGGTCTGGATCATCGCCGGCCTCACCATCCTGGGCGTGCTCGGGATCAACCTCACGCCGATCCTGGCCGGGGCCACCGTCATCGGCGCCGCCCTCGGCTTCGGAGCCCAGAGCCTGGTGCGCGACTTCCTCTCCGGCTTCTTCATCATCGCCGAGGACCAGTACGGAGTCGGAGACGCCATCGCCGTCGGTGACACCAAGGGCACGGTCGAGGAGGTCAATCTGCGGGTCACGCGTCTCCGGTCGGTCGACGGCACGGTCTGGTATCTGCCCAACGGTGAGATCCGGCGCGTGGGCAACTCGTCGATCCAGGGGGCCCGTGCCCTCGTCGACATCGTCGTGCCCTACGGGACCGACATCGATCGCGCCACCGAGGTGATCGCCGACGAGGGATCGGCCGTGGCGGCGGATCCGGCGTGGTCGTCGATGTGCCTGGGCCCGCCGGAGGTCTGGGGCGTCGACTCGATGGACCACGAGTCGATCACCATCCGGCTCGTGGTCAGGACCACCACGTCCCAGAAGGACGCCGTCGCCCGCGCCATGCGCAGCCGCATCAGCGCCCGCCTCCAGCACGAAGGCATCGTCGGCCTCGGTTCCCAGGGGTAGATCCCCGTCGGGCTCCGAACCGCCGCCTGTCAGGAGGAGCCGGGCCGCGGCCCCCCGGCCAGCGTCGACTGGCCCGAGGACGTGGCCTGCCCGGCTGGCGCCTGGTCGGCTGGCGTGGCCACGGGCTGCTCCTCCGCCGGGGTCGTGAAGCTGTAGCCCTGGGCCCGAAGCGTGTCGATGAGCGGTCTGAGGATGGCGAGGGTGTGCGAGCGATCCCCGCCGCCGTCGTGCATGAGAATGATCGCTCCGGGACGCACGCCGGCGAGGATGCGCTGTAACAACACGTCCGGAGCCGGTCGGAGGTAGTCCTCGGAGTCGACCGTCCAGTACAGGACCCGGAGGCCCCGCTGATGGGCGATGTCGATGACGGTGCGAGACAGCGTCCCGCCGGGAGGCCGGTAGAAGCCCGGCTGGATGCCTGCGGCTGCGGCGATGGCGTTCGCTCCCGTGTTCACCTCGTAGGCGACCCTCGGCGCCGAGGCACGGTCGAGGTGCTCGTCGTGATCCTGGGTGTGGTCGCACAGCGTCTCGTGCTGGGCCAGCTCGGCCCGGACGAGCTCGGGATGCGCCTGCACGTGGATACCGATGAGACAGAAGGTCGCCGGTACACCCTCGTCGGCAAGAATCCGGAGGACCTCCGGCGTCCACGTCGGATCCGGCCCATCGTCGAAAGTCAGCGCCACCACCTTGGCCGCCTCGGGCTGGCCTGTCACCGGAGGGCCGACGATGCTGCGGGACCGGATCTCACCGCTGACGCTGCCGACCATGTCCAGCTCGAGCGCCGAGCGGCCGGGGTGCCACAGCCCCCGCTCGACGTCGGGCAGACCCGGGCTCGGGGTGAAGACGTAATGGGCCACCATCGGCTCCACAGCCGCCAGCCCGTCGACCTGCACGTGGTCGCCGGCCTGGATCCTCGTGTCGCGTGTCGCCGGCTGCCCGTCGACCAGCATTCGCAGCTCACCCGCCCGCGCGCTCAGCAACCGGTGCGTCACGACGGAGTACTCGGGGCCGGGCCGAGGGCTCAGGCGGGCTGACGTGAGAGCCCCCGCGACGGTGGCCGGACGGGGCAGCCCGACCCGCCGTCCGTCGACCGTGACCCACGGGCCCGACGATCCCGGAAGCGACAGGACGATCACCGCAGCCACCACCCCCGCCGACACGAGGGCGACCGGCAGGGGGGACAGTGCGTCGGGCCGGCGGTCGACGATCGCGACGCGGACGCGGCTTCTGATCACCGAGGGGCGGGCGCGGCGATGGCGTGCCCGCACCAGCTGGGCGTGCGCGTGCGCCCGGCCGCGCGTCGCCAGGGCCCGGCTGTGTTTCGGGAGCGCGCGGCCGTGTTTCGGCAGCGCTTGCGCACGCGTCACGAGTGCTCGGCCGCGCACCGGGACCGCTCGGAGGCCCCGGCGGACCCGAGCCAGACCGCTTCCCAGCCGGTCTCGGCCCTTGCCCACCGCGACACGGACCTTGGTCAATCGCCCAGCGACCGTCGCGTCTCCCCCTCACTGTCGTCTCGGAGCAACCGGTGTACCCACTGACGAACGGCGGTGGACACCTCTCAGATGGTACGGCCTAGGCGCCTCGCGATTGCAGCATCTCGGTCGCCGCGGCCCGCATCACCGCCAGAGGGGCATCCTCGCCGGTCCACAGCTCGAAGGCGAGCGCGGCCTGGTGCACGAGCATGCCGACACCGTTGACCGCCGTGGCTCCCCGCCGGCGCGCCCCATCCATGAGCGCGGTGGTCGCCGGGTGGTAGACGAGATCCACCAGGACCTGTCCGGAGCCGAACCGGTCCGGGTCCACCAGCGCGGCCCGGTCGGATGACCCCTCGATCGGGGTGGCTTCGCCCGTCATCCCCACCGGGGTGGCCTGCACCACAAGATCCATGTCCCCGATCTCGGCAGCCTGACCCGTCCGTCCGACGGGGCCAGCGAGCGCGGCCGCCGCTCGGGCGCGGTCCGCCGTGCGGTTCACGACCACCACCTCGCCCGCCCCCGCCTCGGCCAGCGCCAGCACGACCGCCCGGGCTGCACCCCCAGCGCCGATGACGAGACAGCGACGCCCCGCGGGGTCGAACCCGGGCTCCGACCGGAGCCCGTCGAGAAACCCCTGCCCGTCGGTGCTCTCCCCGATCAGCTCGTCGTCCTGTCGAACCACGGTGTTGACGGCGCCGAGGATCCTGGCCGTCGGTGAGCAGCGGCTCACCGCCTCGGCCACGGCGCGCTTGTGCGGCATGGTGACGGAGAGACCTTCGACGCCCAGCGCCACCGCGCCGACGAGGGCCTCTCGCGCCCGTCCGGTCGGGACCGGGAAGGCCAAGTAGGCCCAGTCGAGGCCCAGCACCGAGAAGGCGGCGTTGTGCAATGCGGGCGAGAGCGAGTGGCGCACGGGATCGCCCATCACCCCGGCCAGGCGTGTCGAACCGGTTGGCCACGCCACCTTCGTCAACCGAGGCCGCGCTGGTGGGCGAGGGCGATGTTGGCGTTCTGCTCGGCCAGGGTCGTCGAGAAGGCCTCGGTTCCGTCGGGCGCGACCACGACGAAGTACAGCCAGGGCCCCGGCGTGGGGTTGAGGGCCGCCACCAACGACGCCTCGGAAGGGTTCGCGATCGGCGTGGGCGGCAGGCCGGGGACCCGGTAGGTGTTGTACGGAGAGGCGATGGCGAAGTCGGGCTTGGTCAACGTGGTGACGTGCCCACCGAGGGCGTAGATCACGGTGGAGTCGAGCTGCAGTGGCATGCCCTTGGCGAGCCGGTTGTAGACGACCTGGGCCACACGGCCCTGGTCGTCAGGGACCTTGGCCTCCCGTTCGACGAGCGACGCCACGATGAGGGCCTCGTAGGGCGTGATCTTGCTGCGCGCTGCCTGCTGGGCGATCCCCATGGCCGTGGCCTGGCTGTCGAAGGCGGCCACCATCTGGCCGAGGATCGTCAAGTCGTCGGTGCTGGGCTTGAACGAGTAGGAGGCCGGTTGGATGAACCCCTCGAGGCTCGTGGTGCCGGGAGGCTGGTAGACCGAGTGCACTCGACCGCTGGTGGCAGCGGCCATGAACCCCGCCGCCGAGTGCCCCCGGAGCCGACCGACCCTCGCCGCCACGTCAGCCAGCGTGGCACCGCTCGGGATGGTGACGCGATTGGCGCTCGGCCCGTTTCCGAGGGCACCGACCACGTCGCCGTAGGACTCGTCGCGACGGAGCGCGTAGCTCCCGGCCTGCACGGTGCCCGCCCCGTGGATCCGCACGTAGAGACGGAACAGCGTCGAGGACCCGATCACGCCGTTGCGAGCGAGGATGTCGGCCACCGCGGAGTACGAGCTCCCGGCGGGCAGGTCGACGGTCACCGTCGATCCCGGGCCACCGGGCGGGTTGACCTGGAAGTCGATCCAGACCGCCGCCGCCGCCAGCAGGACGACGAGGCCGGCCACGCTGGCGAGCACGACACGCTTGGTGAACGAGAGTCTTCGGCGCGGCCGTACCCACTCCGGGCCGGCGTCCTCGTCGGCCTCGGTGGCCAGGACGCCGCCATTGTCTTCTTCGGGTGGTGACGCGCGCCGCGGCGCTCGACGCCAGTCGTCGGCCGGGTCTCCCACGCGACGGGATGTCTCGCGGTCACTCATCGGCTGCGCGCGGCGAGCCTGGACGCACCCGGCTGTCGAGCCACGACTGCAGCATGATGGCAGCCGCGACCTTGTCCACAGAGCGTCGCCTGGCTTCCCGTCGGGCCCCCCGGCGAAGACCCGACCGAGCCAGCGACTGCCCGGCGCTCACCGAGGTCAGCCGCTCGTCGTGGGTCTCCACCGGCACGTCGACTGATCCGGCGAGCAGGTCCGCCTCGGCGCGCGCCGCTCGGGCGGCAGGGCCTTCACGACCGTCGAGCGACAGCGGCAGCCCGACCACGACCGTCGACGCGCCCACTTCGGTCACGATCCGAGCGATCTCGGCGTGATCGCGCCCGACGTCCCCCGAGCGCTCGATCACGACGTACGGAGAGGCCAGCGTGCCGTCGCTGTCGCTGACGGCGACCCCGACGCGGCGCGCACCGAGGTCGATGCCCACCACCCTCATGACAGCCCGAGCTTGGCCCGCACCAGGTCGAGGGCCTCGTCGATGCGGCTGGGGTCCCGGCCGCCGGCCACGGCCAGCTCGGGGCCCTTGCCCCCGCCCCCGCCCACCAGGCGGGCGGCCTCGCCCACCAGGTCGG
>JBPYEZ010000150.1:0-16052 GCA_051984395.1 Acidimicrobiales bacterium
ATCGCCACTTTCAAGCCCGTGATCGAGCGGGCCGAGGAGGAGCCCGGCACGCTGCTCTACGTCCTGCACCGGTCCAAGGACGATCCCGACCTGCTCTGGGTCTGCGAGCTCTACGCCGACGACGATGCCTTTGCCGCCCACGCCGGGAGTGACGCCATGGCTGCGGCCGCGCCGAGGCTGGGAGAGCTCATCGCCGAGTCAGAGCTGGTTCTCGGCGAGCCCCTGTCCGGGAAGGGTCTGCCCGCCTGATCGGCTGCCCCGACCAGGAGTACCCCGAGGGCACGATCTCCGCCGTCCTCGTCGAGGAGTCAGCGGGTCAACAGGCCCGGTCCTGGTCGTACGGCGCGGGGATGGCGAGCTGGAGGAGCCAGGGCGGTCCGCCGCCGAAGTCGTGCGCGCCCGAGCACCACGACGACGTCGTCGCAGGATCGGCTCCGGCGATCCAGTTCGGCACGCGCCCGCCGCTCGGCACGAAGCCGCCGGTGATCGCCCCCCACTGGTCGCTCGTGGAGTAGTCGCCGGCGACCAGACCGGCGTGGCGCAAGCCGTCGATCGCACCCTGGATGGTGGTCGCGTTGAGCGAGGTGTCGCAGGACCAGTAGCCGGTGCCCTTCGTCGGGAACTGGCGGCTGCACCTGCCGGCGGTCTCGACGTCGAGCCACCAGGTCGGCGCCGCGACCCCCTGATCGGCAGCCACGGCGATGCTGCTGCCGGCGGCGTTGTAGCCGTAGTTGTAGGCGAGACAGGCGTTGTCACCCGGGACGCAGCTGCCCGCGGGCCCTGACTCGTCGGTGCTGTCGGCCGAGGTCGGCGAGTTGACGTTGATGTACAGGTTGGCGGCGGAGCCGGCCCAGGAGGCCTCGCTGGCCAGACACGGGTTGGCGCTGAACGCCTGCCCGTCGTTCACCCCCACGATCGCCACCTCGTAGGGCCGCGGTGGATAGGCCTGCCCGCACTGGGGCCAGGAGATGTCGTAGCCGGCAGACCCCGACGGGTAGCGTGCCGAGCCCGATGAGGGCGGCGGTCGACTGGGCGCCGGACCGATCGGGATGGACGACGCAGACGGCGGACCGGGAAGCAGGCGGGCGCCCAGCCCGGGGGGCGCACCAGCGGCGACGGGCGCCGGTTGCGACGTCGGCCCCGCCGCGGGTGTCGGGCTCGGGGCTGCGGCAGCCACCGATGAGTGGTCGGCCTGTGCCACGGGCAAGTGCCCGACCGGGCCCTGCGCGTCGCTCGCTGGCGTGCTGGAGGGGGCTGCACTCCCCACGCCCGCGTCGAGAGCGGGTGCCGCCGTGACGGCCGTCCCCGCGACCACCTCATCGCCCTGAGCGAGCGAAGCCGTCGGGGCGACGCTCGACGCCCGATGCTCGGGGACGCGGACCACCGCCGGCGGCGGATGACCTCCGGCTCGCAGCGACACGGCCCTGGAGGGGGCCCCGCCGGCGATGACGGCAGCGATCGCCGCCCCCACGAGGCTCACCGTCGGCACGACCGCGCCCACGCGCCACCGAGCCCGCAGCCCTGACATCGGATCCCCAGCCACCCCAGCCATCACCCCCAGACCCACGAACCCTGCTCCGCGGGTGTCACCCCAGTAAACCCCACGGCATTCGGCGCACGCCAGACCCCGGAGACCGCCGTCGGGCCGAGAAAGAGTCAGACCACGCCACCTGACCCGTGGTACGACGACGGCAGCAGGGGCCAGGTAGCGCGGTCTGAGCACACAGGGTGAGCGCGCCCGACGGATCGCGCAATGGTCTGACGGAGCTATTTTGCGCCGGCGGGAGACCTAACTCGGCCTAGTCCTTCCGTCCTGAGAAGAGCCCTTCCCGGGCCAGTCGGGCCATGGCGTCCGACCGGTCCCGGACGTGGAGGTGTCGATAGGCCGAGCGGACATGAGCCTTGACCTCGGTCCCGCTCATGCCGAGGTGACGACCGATGGCGCCGGCTGGCTCCTGCCGGGCCAGCAGCTCGAGGACCTGGCTCTCCTCCTGGCTCAAACCCAGTTGCTCGCCTGGCCACCGAGGTGACAGGGCCTCGTCGGGGTCGTGCCTCGGCCCCCCCGCCAAGGCCGGGTCCACCGCGATGCCACCCCGGCCCACCTCTTCCAGAGCCTCGACGAGGTCCGACCCCGCGATGGTGTCGAGCACGAAGCCGGCGGCACCTCGCTGAAGGACCGACCAGGTGAAACGGGCCTCGTGGCGACGTGCGACCACGACGACCCGGTTGTCGCCCAGCTCCCGCGCCAGGTGCGCCACCTGGTCGAGCCCGTGCGGGGCGTCGAGGCGGGCGTCGAACAGCGCGATCTGCGCCTTCGACTGGGCCGCCGCCACCAGGGCGCCCTCGATCCCGCCGACCTCGCCCACCACCTTCACCCGTGGCCGGAAGCCGCGGAGCACGCCGGCCATGCCGGCGCGTGTGATCGGCTGGCTGCTGACGATCAACACCCTCAGGCTGGTGTCGGCACTGAGGCTCATGGCGGCCCTTCGGTCCTGGCACGCCCGGTGCGCCTGCCAGAAAGGCTACCGCCGAGCCGCGCCCCGTGCTCGAGGAGCGGGTCGATCCGGGCCAGCATGCCCGAGGACGCGCCGCCGGCCTTCTGCCTCAACCAGTGCTCACGGTGCGTGCGCCGTAGCGCCGCTTCTCCTTGTCGAGGTCGAGGGGAGAGACCTGGACGGTCTGGTCGCTGTCGTCGAGCAGCTCCAGCGGCACCGCCCACATGACCTCGAACTCGAGGCCGTCCGGGTCGCGAGCGTAGAGGCTCTTGCTCACTCCGTGGTCACTGGCGCCGACCAGCGCGCCCCGCTCCGTCAAGACGTTCCGGAGACGGCCGAGCTCGTCGAGGGTGTCCACCTGCCAGGCGAGGTGGTAGAGCCCCACGGTGCTCCGGCCCGCGAGGGACGCGCCGACTTCCTCTCCGACGCTGAACAAGCCGAGATCGTGGTCGTTGTCCGAGCCCGCAGAGCTGAGGAAGATCGCCTGGCCGTCACCGACGGCATGGCGGACCGTCATTCCGAGCGTCTCGGTGTAGAAGGCTGCGCTGCGTCGAGCATCGCGGACGAAGAGCACGGCATGGTTCAAACGGGTGATCGGCATCTGATCTCCACCTCCGGCTCGCCCTGGCGACGGGAACCTATACACGCGCCAGCACCGCGGGGTCCTCGATCATTCCCTGGCGCGCTCGGGTCCTATCCTCCGCCTCCCGGCGGGTCGTCGCCCGACAGCTGCGCCAGCTGGCGCTGGAGCTCGTCCAGGCGGGCCTGCAGGAGCGCCACCTCGGCCGCGACCACGGTGAGCGACGGCTCGGCCGGGGCGGTGAGCGCGCCCGCAGGGCCGGCACCGCCAAGGACGCCCGCAGGTGCTCCGCCAGCGAGCCCCTGCGACACCTCGGGCTCGGCGTCGCTGGCCACGGTGACGACTCCACCGAGACGCTCGGCGAAAGCAGGGAACGTCAGCGCCGCCGACCATCCAGCGCAGCCGGGACAGCTCGGTTCGAGCTGCCGCCACCCAGACAGCCCGGTCCCGCTGTCCACCAGCACGGTCGCCGGTCGGCCACACCGGCAGCGACCCACCAGGACGCCTCGCACCCGCTGGCGGCCGTAACGCAGACCGTCCTGGTAGCGGATGTAGCTCCCGGTCACGGCCACCTCGAGCAGGACCGTCGGCCGGTACCGGGTCTCGCAAGCCATGGCGCGAGCCGGAGCGAGCGAGTGGAAGCAGTAGAAGCCGCAGCTGCAGGTGCGCTTCGGCGGTGCATGGCGACGGCTCCACACGCAGGTGGCCTCCGCCACGGGACCGTAGACATGCTGACCGCCGATCGACAGCCCGGCAAACCCGGCCAACCGATCATCAGCCGACACGAACGGATAGGCGAGCTTGTACCCCGTCAGCGGACCCGCCGGCTGCTCGACCGGGAGCGAGCGCCGAAGCAACGACCGCACCCCGCTCAAGCGGTTGGTGTGGGCTGACCCTCGGGCGCAGTCGGTGGCAACGGCTGCTGACCGTCGGCGCGCTCGTCCTCTCGGTCGGTCTCGACCGGATCGTGTGACGCGGTCGAGATCTCGGCCGGCTCTTCGATGAAGCCCTTCGCTTCCATCCTGCCGAGTCGCATGGTCACCCTCCCTCTCCTGCGATGCCGCACCCGCTTGGTGACATCGGTACGTTGCCGCCCGACGCCTGAACAGGATACGTCGCCCGTCGATCGCTGGCTCGGCAACGTCGATCGGCGGCAATTCACCCCTTGTCCTCCGAGGGGCTCACGCGTAATCTCCGCGGAGACATCTGGTGGAGGATCTTCGAGTCGTTCCGCGACTCGGCGGCGAGGAGGGGAGCATCGCGCTGGGCGGCTCGGGGGAAGCTCGGTTCCTGAGTCGTCACCCAGCGCGGGGCATACATCGACGCCTTGCCGCGTTGTAGAGCGTCCCGACGGAATGTGCCGACGACAGTGAGGATCATGGACCGAACCTTCAGCCGCAGCGATGACTATGCACCCGACTTCCTCGACCAACAGCGCAAGCTGCTGCTCGACGAGCGCGCCCGACAGCAGCACCTCGCCGAGCGACTGCAGGCTGACGTGGCCGAGCTCACCGCTGAAAGGGGCATGAGCGACACCGACGTCGAGGACGGGTTCGGCGAGGGCGCGGGCATGGTGGTGGACCGCGATCGCGACCAGACCCTCCATGCCGCGGCCAGGGCCGCGCTCGCCGACATTGAGGCCGCACTGGCTCGGGTCGAGGCGGGCACCTACGGCCGGTGCACCTCGTGTGGCGAGCAGATCCCATCGGCGCGCCTCGAAGCCATGCCCGCGGCCACGGTGTGCGTGGCCTGCAAGGGTGGAACGCTGTCGAGGCGGCGGGCGGCGGCGGCCAGGTAGGCCCCCCCCTTACACCCGAGCCATGTTCGCGAAACGCGTGTAGTGCTCGAGGAACGCGAGCTGGGTCAGGCCGGTCGGACCGT
Source organism: Acidimicrobiales bacterium (assembly GCA_051984395.1). Lineage (GTDB taxonomy): Bacteria > Actinomycetota > Acidimicrobiia > Acidimicrobiales > AC-9 > AC-9. The sequence continues at coordinate 4,957 of JBPYEZ010000150.1, forward strand.
TCCGGTGCTTCGACAGGATGATCTCCGCCGTCCCCCGATCCGGCGAGTCCGGGTGGTACACCTCGTCGCGATAGATGAACAGAACGACGTCGGCGTCCTGCTCCAGCGAGTTGTGAGCGATCACCCCATTGGCCACGAAATTGTGGGTGCTTTCGACCGTGGCGTCGAAGGTGGGTAGCTGCCCTACCGGGACGATCTCGACGATCTCGTCACAGCGGACGCCGTACTTGTCCGGCTTGCTGAGCCGGCGGGGGACGGCGAGGTGATCGCCGATCGCCAGCTCGTCGAGTCGAGTCCACCCGGTCACGGTCCGGAATTGGTGGTTCGCGGTGGCCTCGACCTCGTATCCAGAGGCCAGCCGAAGGCGGAAGACGGGCTTGACGCCGGAGGGGAAGGCTTTGATGAGGCGATGGGGCTCCATTCGCCAGTCCTCGTTCAATGTCCACACCAGCGGCTGTTCCTGACTCAGGACCAGCTCGCCCAGGGTCACCTCCTGGCCGTTGTCGGCTCGGAGCAGCCTGGTGGACGCTGGCATGCAACCGGACTCCCTGAGGTCCGCGAGCACAGGCCGCTTGTCCGCCCGCATCTCGAGGTTGCGGGAGAGCTGGGAGAGGGCCACCACCGGTACCTCGAGCTCGCGGGCCAGGATCTTCAGACCCCGGCTGATCTCGGACACCTCCACCTGACGGTTCTCCGCCGTAGTGCGACCGGACATCAGCTGTAGGTAGTCGACCACCACGAGCCCCAGACCCTCGCGGCTCTTCAGCCGCCGAGCCTTGGCCCGGATGTCCATGACGGTGATGTTGGGGTTGTCGTCGATGAAGATCGGCGCCTCACCCAGGTGGCCGATGGCCGCGCTGATCTTGGGCCAGTCCGACTCGAGCAGGCGGCCGTTGCGCATGCGGGTGGCGTCGACCCGGGCCTCGGCGCACAGCAGTCGCTGGGTGAGCTCGAGGTGGCTCATCTCCAGCGAGAAGAGCAGGACGGGAAGCCGACTCTCCATGGCGGCATGGGCCACCAGGCCCAGGGCAAAGGCTGTCTTGCCCATGCTGGGCCGGGCCCCGACGATCACGAGGTTGGACCGCTGCAGGCCCGACAACCGCTCGTCGAGGTCGTGGTACCCGGTCGGGATGCCGGTGATGGCGTCTCCTCGGTCGTACAACGACTCGAGATTGTCGAGGGTCGCCTTCAGCAGGTCCCGCACGGTGGCAACCGTGTCGACACCGCGACGCTGGGCCACCTCGAACACCATCGTCTCGGCCCGGTCCACCGCCGCCGTCACGTCCTCGGGCACCTCGTAGCCGAGCTCGGCGATCTCGGCCGCCACCCCGATCATGCGACGAAGGAGCGCGTGCTCCTCGACGATGCGCGCGTAGCGGCCGGCGTTGGAGATGGCGGGGGTATTGGCCTGGAGCGAGATCAGCGTCGCCGGGCCCCCGATGGCGTCGAGCAGGCCCGCCCGTCGCAGCTCGTCGGCGATGGTGACCGGGTCGGCCGGCTCACCCTGGGCGTAGAGGGTGGTGACGGCGTCGAAGATGTGTCCGTGGGCCGGCTTGTAAAAGTCCTCCGCCCCACACCGTTCGACCGCGGTCGCGATCGCGTCCCTCGAGAGGATCATCGCCCCGAGGAGGGACTCCTCGGCTTCGAGGTTGTGCGGCGGTACGCGCCCTACGGCGCCACTTCGTCCCTTGCGGCGGGCGTCGTCGAGCGATTGAACCATGGCCGCATCACCCTCGCGGCGCGGGCCTGTTGATCGCTAGAGGACGACATTGGGGATTTTCAGGGGATATCCCTCGGCATTGCCCACAGCCAAACACACGTTCGACTGTACCAGGCGGGGGTAACAGTCAGCCGGTTCGAGCCGACGCCCCGCTGACGACCTCGACGGTGAGCTGGAACTCGACCTCGGGATGGAGCTTCACCGTGATCTCGTGCATGCCGAGCGTCTTGATGGGATCGTCCAGGACGAGGCGTCGCCGGTCGAGCTCCACGCCCGCCTGCTCGGTGACCGCCTGCGCCACGTCGGCGGCGGTGACCGAGCCGAACAGCCGTCCCTCCGCGCCTGCTCGCACCGGTATCCGGATCGCGGTGGGCACCAGCTTGCGCGCCACGGTCTCGGCACCCTCCCGCTGGCGGGCGTCCTGGACGTCGCGGGCCTTGCGCATGGCCGCAGCCTGAGCCGTCACCCCCGGTGTCGCCGGCATGGCCTGGCCCTTCGGCACGAGGAAGTTGCGGGCGTACCCGTCGGCCACGTCGACGATGTCGCCACGCTTGCCGACACCGGTCACGTCGGCCCTCAGCACAACTTTCACTGGTCGCCGCCGCCACCTGCATCGGCGCCCACCGGGGCCGCCGGGCGCTGCTCGCCCTCCGCGCCGGCAGGCGGCTCGGGCGGCGACGGAGCCGCACCGGCGCCATCGGGTCGCGGTGGGGCCTCGCGCTCGGGCCGCGGCACGACAGGCCTCGGCGCCCCCCGCCCGCCACGGCCGGAACGCTCGGTCATCGTGCGTTGGCTGTACGGAAGCAGTGCCAGCTCGCGTGCCGTCTTGATGGCCACGGCCACGTCGCGCTGATGCTGGGCGCAGTTGCCGCTGACCCGCCGGGCCCGGATCTTGCCCCGGTCGCTCATGAACTTCCTGAGCAGGTTGACATCCTTGTAGTCGACCCAGTCGATGTGGTCCTTGCAGAACAGGCAGACCTTCTTCTTGGTCCGGCGGCCCGCATCCTTGGAGGACCGCTTCGACCGGTCCCGGTCTCCACCTCGCGGCATCAGAAAGGCTCCTCGCTGTGGTCGTAGCCGGAGGACTGGCCGGCACCGACGGGGCGGGGGCTACCGCCCCCGCCACCTCCCGACCCGCCGTCACCGCCGGGACCCCGACGCTCGTTCTTGGTGACCTGGGCGGTGGCCCAGCGGAGGCTGGGACCGATCTCGTCGGCCACCACCTCGATCTTCGACCGCCGCTCGCCCTCGGCGTTCTCCCAGCTGCGCTGGTCGAGCCGACCGGTGACGATCACCCGCGAGCCCCGGACGAGGCTCTCGCTGGCGTTCTCGGCCATCTCCCGCCAGCAGACCACGTCGAAGAAGGAGGTGGCCTCCTCCCACTCCTGGGTCTGACGGTTCTGCCAGCGGCGGTTGACGGCGAGACCGAACGACGCGGTGGCCTGCCCCGTGGGGGTGAACCGCAGCTCCGGATCGCGCGTGATGTTTCCAACCAGGGTGACGTTGTTCCCATTCGCCATGATTCCTCCGTTCGAAAGTCAGCTCGCCTCGGCCTCGGCCCTGGTCCCGGATCGACCGTTGGGACCGACCAGTCCCGCCACGCGATCGGGGAGCCGTATGACCTTGTGACGAAGCACTTCGTCAGTGAGGGAGAGCACCCGGGCAAGCTCGGTCAACGCAGCCGGCTCGGCCGTGATCTCCAGGAGGATGTAGTAGCCCTCCCAGCGATGATCGAGCTCGTAGGCGAAGCGACGCTTGCCCCAGCGGTCGACGCGGCCGAGGTTGCCCCCGCGGGAGCGGATGACCTCGGTGGCCCGGTCGACGACCGCCCGGATGGCATCTTCCTCCAGGCTGGCGTCGAGGATGATCATGACCTCGTAGGGCCGCATCAGCGACTCACCTCCCTCTGGACCCGACGCATGCACGTCCGGGGCCCCGGTCCATCCGGGGCAGGGGTGGTTGGAACCTGGTCATGTTAGTCGACGTCTGCGATTCGCTCATCTCGCCACCGAGTATGGCGCGAGGGTGTGACACACGTGATGAATGGCTTCGGACGGCGCGACTCCGGGGGAGCTGAGGTCCCCCGGGTCGATCAGCGGGATTCGCGGCCCGCGTCGGTGGATCCGACCTCGACGATGCCAACCGGGACCGCGTCGGATGGCGCGGTCGGCCGCCCGGGATTGGCCGCAGACCACAGACTCGCAGCCACCTCGTCCTTCAGGTGGTAGCTCTCGGCGTCGGCGGGGAAGCGACCGGCCCGGACATCGGCCGCGAACGTCGTGATGGCGGCCGAGGCATCTGCTGCCAAGGTCGCGTAGCGACGCACGAACTTCGGAGTCCTGCGCTCCTCCAGACCGACCAGGTCGTGGAACACCAGCACCTGGCCGTCGCACCAGGGGCCGGCACCGATCCCGATCGTGGGGATCTCCACCGCCTCGGTCACCATCCCGGCGACGACGTCCGGTATGCCCTCCAGCACGATGGCGAAACAGCCGGCTTCCTGCAGCGCGCGGGCGTCAGCCAGCAGCGTCCGCGCCGCCTCGGCCTCGCGGGCCTGAACCGTGAATCCCCCCATCACGTGCATGGACTGGGGTGTCAGACCCAGATGTCCCATGACCGGGATCTCCGCGTCGACCAGAGCGGTCACCATGCGGGTCCGTCGACGCCCGCCTTCCAGCTTGACCGCCTGGGCGCCGGCCCGAACCAGGGCGGAGCCGTTGCGCACGGTGTCGGCCTCGTCGACGTGGTAGCTCATCCACGGCAGGTCGGCGACCACGAGAGCTCCGGGCCCGGCTCGCCTCACCGCGGCAACGTGATGAGCCATGTCGTCGACGGTCACCTGCAGCGTGTCGTCATAGCCGAGGACGACCATGGCGACAGAGTCGCCGACCAGGATCAGATCGACGCCCCCTTGATCGGCGATGCGCGCCGTCGGTGCGTCGTACGCCGTGACCATCACCAACGGCGGGCTCCCCGTCGCCCGCTTGCGCGTTCGCACGGCGGGAACGGTCCCTTGCTGAGCCATGCCAGCCTCCTTCCCGTCCAGCGCCACTCGGCTGCCGGCGGTAGCCCAAGTGTACTGTCAGCCTGGTGGAGCGCGTGTGCGAGAACTGCGCCGGCGAGGACGACGAGCTCGTAGCCGTGCACCGCCTCTATGTGGTGCCGGAGTCCTGGGACACGCCCGGCTCGACGACCAGAGTCGAGGAGAGCGAGCTCTGGTGCTTCTCCTGCCGATCGCTCTACCCCCACGAGCCCGCCGAGGGGGCTCCCGAGACCTAGGACCGCCATCCGGGCCCGGAACGGGACACCGGGAGCGGCGGGTCAGGTCCGGTAGCGCCCACCCACGAGGAACATCTTCGCCAGGTGGTTCCACGAGCATTCGGGGCACACCTCGACGACGTAGCAGGCGAGCTCGCTGGCCCGCTGTGACAGCTTGGCCAGCTCCTGCTCCGTCGCCAGGCATCTCCCGCTCGGTGGGAGCCGGGGCCCGAAGGCGAACGAGACCAGGACGAGCTTGGCCTCCTCGCAGATCGGGCAGTCCTCGCCGGTCGACGTGCCGACGTTCCTGGCGGCGCGCAGCAGCTCGGGCTGAGCGTCACAGACGTCGAGACGCGACATCCGTCCCCGTTTGAGCTCACTCACCACCGCGTTGCGAGCAAGGCGGTAGTCGATGTCGCCCGACAGACCGGACGACGGGCGGCGGCCCCGCAGCGACTGGGGGTGCAAGCTCACGGCGCCAGGCTACCGCCCCCCGCCCCACCCCAATCCCTGGCGAGTCGGGTCCCAGGACGGCTCGCAGCCCCGCCCGGTCGGCGACCGGCCCCGACCTTGCTACCATGTCGATATATCGATTCGATACATCGATCCTCGCTGACGCGGGGTCGACGGGCAGGCAGGTGGTCGAAGCCTCCCGTCGCCACGTCCGGAAGCGGGGCGGCGACAGGACGGGACGGAGCGCGACGTGCTGGAGATGGCCATCCTCGGCCTCCTGAAGGAAAGGGAGCTCCACGGCTACGAGCTGAAGAAGCTGCTCGGCGAGACGCTCGGGCCACTGTCGAGCGTCTCGTTCGGCTCCCTCTACCCCGCCCTCGCCCGCCTCGAGGCCGCCGGCGCGGTGAAGGCGGTCGAGGCGAACCGGCCCATCGCCAGCATTCCGATGACCGGCTCCCTCGGCGGAGAGCGGGCCGCCTACCGGGCCCGGGGCGTGATGCGCGGAAGCCGGGGGAAGAAGGTCTACGGGATCACCGAGCAGGGCCAGCGGCTGTTCGAAGAGCTGTTGGTGGCCGACGCCGAGTCGGCGGGTGACGACCGCAGCTTCACCCTCCGGCTCGCCTTCGCCCGCCACCTGCCGCCAGAGGGGCGGCTGGGCCTTCTGGAACGCCGGAGAGCTCAGCTGGTCCAGCGGCTGGCCAAGACGCGACAGACCATCAAGTCCGGGCGCGAGCGCCTGGACGCCTATACGCGCTCTCTCGTGGAGCACAACACCGAGACCACGGAGCGGGACATCTCGTGGATCGATCGCCTCATCGCCGCCGAGCGCAGCTCGGCCCGGCGTGGGGGGCGGACACCACCTGGGAAACGTCGGCAGACCGCCGAGACGGAGGACAAGAACCGATGAGCAAGATCCGGGTCGCCATCGCCGGAGTCGGCAATTGTGCCAGCGCCCTCGTGCAGGGCATCGAGTACTACCGCGACGCCGAGCCAGAAGAGACGGTTCCGGGCCTGATGCACGTCGTGCTCGGTGGCTACCACGTCGCCGACGTCGAGGTCGTGGCGGCCTTCGACGTGGACGCCAACAAGGTGGGCCTCGACCTGAGCAAGGCCATCTACGCCGGACACAACAACACCATCCGGTTCGCCGAGGTGAGCGAGCTGGGGGTGACGGTGAGCCGTGGTCCCACCCTCGACGGCCTCGGGAAGTACTACCGCCTCGAGATCGAAGAGTCACCGGCGGAGCCCGTCGACGTCACCGAGGTGCTGCGGCGTACCAGGGCCGACGTCCTCGTCGGCTACCTCCCGGTGGGGTCCGAGGAGGCGCAGCGTCATTACGCCTCTGCCTGCCTCGAGGCCGGCGTGGCCTTCGTCAACGCCATACCGGTCTTCGTCGCCAGCGACCCCGAATGGGCCCGGCGCTTCACCGAAGCGGGGGTGCCGATCATCGGAGACGACATCAAGAGCCAGGTCGGTGCGACCATCGTGCACCGCCTCCTGGCCCGCCTCTTCGAGGACCGGGGAATTGCCCTCGACCGCACCTACCAGCTCAACGTCGGCGGCAACATGGACTTCAAGAACATGCTGGAGCGGGAGCGGCTCGAGTCCAAGCGGATCTCCAAGACCCAGTCGGTGACGAGCCAGATCGAGCACGGGATCCGGGACGACGACATCCACATCGGTCCCTCCGACCATGTCAGCTGGCTGGCCGACCGCAAGTGGGCCTACCTGCGGCTCGAGGGCCGCAACTTCGGCGACGTCCCGTTGAACATGGAGCTCAAGCTGGAGGTCTGGGACTCGCCGAACTCCGCTGGTGTGATCATCGACGCCGTTCGTTGCGCCAAGATCGCCCTCGACCGCCAGCTCGGTGGACCTCTGTTGGGGCCGTCGGCCTACTTCATGAAGTCGCCTCCCGCGCAGTACAGGGACGACGACGCCCGGGAGATGGTGGAGCGCTTCGCCGACGGTCAGTGAGCCCGGGGCGAACGCTCCTTCCACCATTGGGACAACCGGCGTCTGGCCTCGGCCTCTCCGAGAGGACCCTCGTCGAGTCGTAGCTCCAACAGGAAGTCCCGCGCTTCTCCCACCTCGGGCCCGGGACGAAGCTGCAGCTGCTCCATGATCTGGTGGCCGTCGAGGTCGGGTCGGATCGTGTCGAGCTCCTCCTGGGCTCGCAGCTCTTCCAGGCGGCGCTCCAGTTCGTCCATGCGTCTGGACAACGCCCGGGCCTTGGTGGCGCTGCGAGTCGTGCAGTCGGCCCGAGTCAGCTCGTTGAGCCGGTCGAGCAGCGGTCCCGCGTCGCGCACGTAGCGGCGGACGGCGCGATCCGTCCAACCCATCCGGTAGGTGTGGAACCGCAGGTGCAGCTCGACCAGTCGCGTGACGACCTCGACATCGTCGTTCGGATAGCGCAGCGCTCGCATCCGATCACGGGCCAGGCGCGCACCGACGACCTCGTGGTGGTGGAACGAGACCCCGTCGGTACCGATGCGGCGGGTCGCCGGCTTGCCCACGTCGTGCAGGAGGGCAGCCAGCCGGAGGAGGCGATCCGGGCGGGCCCGCTCGACCACGGCGATCGTGTGGGCCAGGACGTCCTTGTGGCGGTGCACCGGATCCTGCTCGAGCGCCAGGGCCGGAAGCTCCGGCAGGAACTCGCCGGCCAGACCCGTGTCGCACAGGAACCACAGACCGTCGGTCGGATCGGCGACGGTCACCAGCTTGTCCAGCTCGTCGCGGATGCGCTCGGGCGAGACGATCCCGAGCCGGTCGTGCAGCTGGCGCACGGCGGCGACGAGCTCAGGCTCCGGCGCCAGGCCGAACCCGGCGATGAACCGCGCCGCTCGCATCATCCTGAGCGGGTCGTCGCCGAAGGAGACATCGGGGGAAAGCGGCGTGCGGAGCCTGCGCTGCGCGAGATCCTGGAGCCCTCCGAAGGGATCGATGAGCTCGACCGCCGGGAGTCGCAGGGCCATGGCGTTCACCGTGAAATCGCGCCGCGACAGGTCGGTCTCCAACTCCTTGGCGAAGCGGACGGCCGGCTTGCGCGAGTCGGGCCGGTAGACCTCGGCGCGGTGCGTCGTGATCTCGTTGCGGCGTCCCTTGTAGCGAAAGCCCACCGTGCCGAAGGCCTTGCCCTGCAACCACACGGCATCGGCCCATCCCCGCACGAGACGCTCGACCTCCTCGGGCGGGGCGTCTGTCGTGAAGTCCAGATCCACGTCGCCAAGATCGCCTTGCCGGTCGGCGATGGCGTCACGAACCGTGCCACCGACCAGATAGAGCTGCCGACCGGCGGCGCTGAAGCGCTCCGCCAGCTCTGATGCCTCGTCGATGAGCGGCGCCAGCCGCTCGGGGATCACGCGCGGTCCTCAGCCGGTGCTGCCGGCGCCCGAACGAGGCTCGGGGACACCGTCGCGCTCCCTGATCAGCCTCGACGCTTCGACCACCGCTCTCCCGGGGCCGCCCGAGGTGGGCGCCTCGGGGCGGTACGACTCCCCCGCCAAGGCGGCGATCGAAGCGCCCGCCGACTCGGCCAACGCCGTCAGGTCATACCCTCCTTCGAGGAACGCCAGGCGCCGGCCGGGGCCCACGAGCCCGACGGCCTCGGTCATCAGATCGGCGAAATCGCCGGCTGACAGCCCGAGGTCCGTGAGCGGGTCGTCCCGGTGCCCGTCGAAGCCGGCAGAGACGATCACCCAGCTCGGGGCGAAGGATTCCACCGCTCCCGCCAACACCTCGTCCAGGGCGCTTCGATAGGTGTCACCCGTCGTGCCCGGTGGGAAGGGAAAATTGATGGTCGTGCCCTCTCCTGCCCCCTCCCCCGTCTCGTCGAGCCGGCCGGTGCCGGGGTAGAGGGGGAACTGGTGCATCGAGACGTAGAGCACCCTCGGGTCAGAGTAGAAGGCGTCCTGGGTGCCGTTGCCGTGGTGGGCGTCCCAGTCGACGATCAGGACGCGCTCGCCTCGTGCCGCGAGGGCGGCCGCCGCCACGGCCACGTTGTTGAGCAGACAGAAGCCCATCGCCCTCGCCGGCGTGGCGTGGTGCCCCGGTGGGCGGACGGCCAGAAAGGCGGCGTCGGCCTCGCCCCGATCGAGTCGCTCGATGGCATCAACGCCGGCACCCGCCGCCACGGTGGCCGCCCACCACGAGCTCTCGCCCGCGGTCGTGTCGGGGTCGAGGGCGCCCCCGCCGGCTCGGCAGAACCTTTCCACGGCGTCGAGATGCTGGGGCAGGTGGACGGCCTCCAGCTCGACCCGGGTAGCGGGCCGGGGCGAGAACGGTACGAGGAGGTCGGCCAGGCCGGCGTGCTCGATACCCTGGGCCACGGCACGCAGCCGAGCAGGGCGCTCGGGATGAGCGGCGCCCGTGTCGTGATCGAGACAGGCGGGGTGGGTACCGAAGAGAACGGCCACGGTGCCGAGGTTATCGGGCACCAGCATCGCAGCTCACAGCGGCTGCCACCGCTTCCATCCGCCTCTGTAGGCTCCGGTGCGAGGTGAGCACAGCCAACGTCCAGGTCGTCCGTTGGGGGGCCGAGCAGGCTCGGATCGGCCCCTGGCAGGGCGACGACCGCGTCGCCTACCTGAGCCCACTCGCCGGTACCCCTCCCCCCTCGGTGGCCTTCGTGCGCCGTTGCCTCGACCAGGTCGCCGGTCACGGGTTCTCCCGGGTGGTCACCGGAGCTCTGGCCGTGCCGGAGCAGGCGGCCTTCATCGGCGCCGGGTTCAGGGTGGAGGAAAGCCTCCACGTCCTGAGCGCAGACCTGGCGCGCGTGATGGACGGGTCGTCGCGCTCCGCCCCTGGTGACGTGGTCATCCGCCGGGCCCACAGCGCCGACCGCCCCCGCGTCCTGGCGCTGGACCGCCTCGCCTTCGACTCGTTCTGGCAGCTGGACGAGACCGGGCTGGTCGAAGCGCTGCGTGCCACTCCCCGGGCAAGGTTCAGGGTGGCGGTCGATGTGCGGGCCGATCACACTGCGGCCACGGGCATCGTCGGCTACGCCATCACCGGCCGCGCCGGACGACATGGGTTCCTGCAGCGGCTGGCCGTGCACCCGACGTGGCAGCGCCGCGGCATCGGGAGGGCTCTGGTCGTCGACGGTCTCGTCTGGCTGCACCGTCGAGGCGTCGAGCGGGCCGCGGTCAACACCCAGCTCGAGAACCGCAGGGCACTCGCCCTCTACGAAGCGCTCGGCTTCAAACGCGAGCCCCGAGGTCTCTCCGTCCTGAGCGCCGGCGTCCGGCCATGAGCCGCCGGGGGTCCAGGCTGATGGCAGCCGTCCTGGCTCTGGCTGCCGGCGGCCTGGCGGGAGCTGCCGCCACGATCGTCGGCTCGACGAGCGCCGCCGCTGCCGGCGCCAACGCAGAGACGGCGCCCAGCGGGCGGATGACCCTCGTCCAGCAGACGCCCTGGGTCGGTCCTGGCCAGAGCTTCCAGCTCCGCCTGGCCATCTCGTCGCCCGTCCCTCGGGGTGACCTCGCCGTGGCAGTCACGGTGTTCGACAGGCTCACCAGCCGCTCGGCCTTCAGCCAGACCGTGCAGGGCCGCGACGCAGGGGTGCTGCAAGGGTTTCCTCCGGCCCCGGTCAGCAGCCTCCCGGCGAACCCAGCGGGCGAGGTGAGCGTGACCGTCCCCGTCGGCTCGTCGCCACAGTCCCCCGCGGCCG
>JBPYEZ010000151.1:0-5577 GCA_051984395.1 Acidimicrobiales bacterium
AGATCGGCCCACAGCTCCGCTTCGAGGCGACCACCCCACGCTCGCAGGTGTGCGGACGGCGAGTGCGAACGCCACAGGGCGAGGGCGTAGAGGTCGATCCCGTAATAGGTGGGTGAGTTCCACTCGTCGAGCGTGCCGTGGACGGAGAAGCGCCCGACGATCCGGCCCGCCAGCTCCTCGCCCCGCCCGATGAGCTCGGGACGGTCCAGCAGGTGGCCGGCCTGCACCTCCAGCCAGGCCCGCATGAGGGCGATGTTGGAATAGCGCTCGCCGACTCGATCCGGAGGCTCGCCGTCGACCGCCAGGGCGATCGCCGCCACCATGGTGTCGACGGACCTGGCGGGGAGGACGTCTCCTGCGATGATGAGCGCCAGGGCGAACGCCGTGCCGACGAACTGCCGCCAGTTCGGGTCGAACCCGGCGTACTCCACGGCGCCCGGCTGTGGATCGGGGAACTCTCGGAAGCGTGCAAACGTACCGTGCCAGGGCGCTCCCACGTCGACGAGCTGACAGCCGATGACCGCGCCGAGCGCGCGCGTCGCCTGCTCGACGTCGCCGCCGGCGCGTCGTCGCAGGAGACCGAGCGCGTACCAGGCCGTCGGCGGCACGAGGTGAAGGCTGCGCGGAGGAAACAACGCGTCGAAGGAACCCGGTGGGTTCCACAGCATGGCGACGTCGTCGTCCCACCACTGCGTCATCCAGTCGAGCGCGTCCGCCCACGCTCTTGAAGCCACGAGGGCCATGCTAAAGGCAGGTCTAGGCTGAAAGGACGCATGGCTGACTGGGCGACGATCGCCTCGGCGGGCACCGCCGCCGGAACGCTCGTGCTCGCCGCCGCCACCTTCTCGTCGGTGCGCTCGGCCAACCGGGCGGCGCGAGTCGCCGAGCGCTCGCTCCAGGTCGGCCTGCGACCGCTCCTGCTGCCCTCGAGGTTCGAGGACCCCGTGCTCAAGGTCAACTTCCTCGACGAGCACCTGATGCACGCCCGTGGCGGGATGGGCGCCGTCGAGGAGCAGGACGGCAACCTGTACATGATCATGGGCCTGCGCAACGCGGGCTCGGGCCTGGCGATCCTCCACGGCTGGTTCCTCCCGCTGCTGCCCGAGGATCGGGCCGAGTGGGCGGCGAACATGACCCACCCCGAGCCCGACCAGTTCCGCCGGCTCAACCGGGACATCTGGGTGGCGGGAAACGACGTCGGGTTCTGGCAGGGCGCGCTGCGCGACCCGCAGGACCCCTGCTACCCGACCGTGCAGGGCGCCGTCGACCATCGTTCCCCGCTCCTCGTCGACCTGCTCTACGGCGACCAGGACGGGGGGCAGCGCACGATCAGCCGCTTCCAGCTCACCGCCCGCGAGGACAGCACCGAGCGGCTGGCGACGGTCGCCCGCCACTGGTTCCTCGATCGGGACGACCCCCGCTAGTCAGGTCGTCAGCTGGCGGATGCGCCGGGTGATGAAGGCCCGCTCGGCGCTCGGGGGCTCGAGTGACAGCGCCTGACGGTAGGCGTCGACGGCCTCGGGCAGACGGCCGAGGCGAGCGAGCAGGTCGGCGCGCGCCACGTGCAGCTGGTGCCAGCGCGAGAGCTGGGCATCGGCGCTGAGCGTGTCGAGGATGACCAGGCCCGGACCCGGACCCTCGGCCATGGCGACGGCGACGGCCCGGTTGGCTTCCACGACCGGCGACGGCTCGTGCCGAAGGAGCTCGCTGTAGAGCATGGCGATCTCCCGCCAGTCGGTGGCGTCGGCGGTGGGCGCCGTCGAGTGGCAGGCGGCGATGGCGGCCTGGAGCTGATAGGGACCGGGACGCCGGCGCCGGAGCGCGCGTTCGACGAGCTCCGCGCCCTCGGCGATCTTGGCCTGATCCCAGCGGCTGCGGTCCTGGTCGGCGAGGAGCACGAGCTCGCCTGCATCGTCGAGTCGGGCCGGGCGGCGGGCGTCGGTGAGCAGCAGCAGGGCGACGAGACCGACGACCTCGGGCTCCTCGGGCACGAGCTGGGCGAGGACGCGGGCGAGCCGGAGGGCCTCGTCGCACAGCTCGGCCCGCACCGCGCTGTCGCCCGTCGTGGGGCGATGGCCCTCGGTGTAGACCAGATAGATCACCCGGAGGACGCCTGCCAGGCGCTCCGGCCACGTCTCGGGCGGAGGGACGCGCAGCGGGATGCCGGCCTGGCGGATCTTGCGCTTGGCCCGGACCAGACGCTGGGCCATGGTGGGCTCGGGTACCAGGAAGACGGCGGCGATCTCGCTCGTGGTGAGCCCGCAGACCGAGCGCAGCGTCAGCGGCACCCGCACCCCGGAGTCCAGCGCCGGATGACAGCAGGTGAAGATGAGGCTGAGCTGGTCGTCCTCGATCGTGCCCGGCGATGCAGGCGCGCCGGCATCTCCTAGCTCTCGCATCGCTGCTGCCTCCTTGTCGGGCCGTCGCCAGTCCCTGCGCAGCCGGTCCAACGCCTTGTGCCGGGCCGTGCCGACCAGCCATGCCCCCGGGTTCGCCGGGAGCCCGGCCCTCGGCCATTGCGCCAGGGCTGCCGCGCACGCCTCCTGGACCGCGTCCTCGGCCACCTCGACGTCGCCGACGAGGCGGGACACCGTCGCCACCGCCCGCCACCAGTGGGCCCGGAAGACCGGGTCCAGGTCGAGCGTCAGCCCGGGCCCCCGAAGTCGATCAGTGGACGGATCTCGATCGACGCTCCTCTCGTGCGGATGGCGGGAATGGCGGACGCCCATCTCACGGCCTCGTCGAGGTCGGCGCACTGGAGCAGGAAGTACCCGCCGACCTGCTCCTTGATCTCGGCGAAGGGACCGTCGGTGAGCAGCGTCTCACCCTCGCGCAACGTCACCGTGGTGGTGGCGCTGGACGGCTGCAGGGCCCCGCTGTCGATGTACACGCCGGCCTCCGTCATGGCGCGATGGACCGCCACGAAATCGGGGGCGTCTTCGGGTCGTGGGACGAAGTCCCCGCCGGGATAGACCAGACACAGGTACTTCACCGTTCACCTCACCTCCCGCCGGCGCTCGTGCGCCGACAACCCCTAGTCGAACGGCGGCGACCGGAATCGACAGCGGCGGTGGCCGACGCGTGGCACCGGCGATCAGCCGTTGCTGACGATCCGCACCGGATCGACGAGCACGGCGGCACGACGTTCGGCGGCCATGACGCGGTCGTACTCGTCCCAGTCGTCGTGGGTGCCACCGGCACCGCGGAACACGGTCCGAAGGAGCCCAGGGACGTCCTCGGGCGCCACGCCGTCGAGGGGGTCGTCCGGACCGGCGATGCGGACCGGTCCCTCGACGGCGACCCACTCCCAGCCGCTCCGGAAGACCACGGTCGCCCGGCGGCTGCGGCGCAGGTGGGCGAGCTTGCGGGAACCGCCACCGGCGACGAGGCCGACGACGGGCCGACCCGTGACCGGGTCGTCGAGGATGCCGGCGTTGACGACCGAGGCGTGGACGGAGCCGTCCGCCCGGGTGGTCGTCACCACCGCCAGCCAGCTCTCCTTGGCGCCCAGGCGGCGGACGAGATCGAGGCTTGCCATGGGATCCTCCTCAGACGAATCTACCGACCGCCGTCGCCGGGTTCGGCGTCGGGCCGGCATTCGGACCGTGTCCTGCCGGGTCGACCCGGCAGGTCGTCCGCGGCGTCGCCTGATTGCGCCGTAGCCCCCGGACCAGCCCTTCGTCGCAGTAGCTCCTGGTCACGGCCAGGAAGCCTCCTACCAGCTGGTGACGCCTGGGCACCACCAGCCAGCGCCGCTCCCAGGCGGGAGCGAACTTGTCCTTGTAGTGGCGCAGCGAGGCGGTGGGATAGATCGTCTCGGCCAGCCTGCCCCTGCTGACAGGCACACAAGCGAGGCTGGCCCGCTCCAGTCCGGCACTCGCGAAGCCGAGCAGGCTCTCGGCGATGAGCGCGTCCATGGTGGCGTACGGTGCGTCGGGAGCTCGGCGCATCAGGTCGAGCACCCGGGCACGGCCGCCGTCGTAGCGGAGCCAGGTCACGAACCCCATGACCCGTCCCTCGGTGTTCACCGCGACCCGACAGTCGAGGCGTCGGAGCTCCTCGGCGTCGAAACGGCCGAGGGTGAAGCCCATCTCGCCGCCGCGCTTGGTCGCCAGCCAGGCCGCTGAGACCGAGGCCGCACCCTCGGCCAGCTCCTCGGTGAACGGGACGACGACGAGGCCGGCTCGCCGGGCGGCGTTCAGGCTGTGGCGGACCTTCGCCCGGTGCGACCCCACCAGCGAGAAGGAGCCGAGGTCGACCATTGCGTCCTCGGCGACGGGAACCGCATGCATCCCTCGCCTCCGATAGGGCTCGGGATCCGCCACACAGGCGAACACCGGCCGGAGACGCTCGCCGGCGAGCACCTCCAGCAGCTCGTCCAGCGTCGCCTCGGCGGCCTCGGCGGGCGCTGCCACGTCGGTGGCCAGCACGGCCCAGCGTCCCTGGCGGAGCCAGCCGGCGGCGCCGGCGCCGATCCTGATCACCGTGCGATCGGACCCGACGAGAAACGGGCTGGCCGAGCTCCGGCCCCAGTGCGCGACGGCGGCGTCCGCCAGGGAGGCGATCGTGCCGGGGCCCTCGACGGGGCGCACAGCACGGTGCGCGACCCTCCGCTGGACCCGGTGGGTCGCGGCCACCGAACCGGCATACATCACCGCCGACTTCATGGGTCCTCCTCCAAGGTCGAACGCCTCGTTGATCGCTCGGCACCGAAGGTCCGGTCGGGTGACTTCGGGCGAGCGCATGATGACGACCGAACCTGACGCCCAGCTGACCGGCGCCTGACGAACGGCTGACGCTACTCGTCTTGAAACCGAGTCTGAAACTGACGGGGCGCGGTCGACGTTCCGCTCGACGGGGCCAACCTCAGGTCGACTGTCGCCGGTCAGGCGTCGACGAGGGCGTCCTCCGCGGCGCGCTCCTGGAGGTGGAGGTCGACCTTGCGCTTGATGCGCTGGAGGGCGTTGTCGATCGACTTGACGTGGCGTCCGAGGCGCTCGCTGATCTCCTGGTAGGACTTGCCCTCGACATAGAGGCGGAGCACGTCGACCTCGAGGACCGACAGCATTTCGGCCATCGATCGGCGCATGTCCTCCATGCGCTCGCGCGAGATGGCCTGCTCGGCCGGGTCGGTGCCGTGGTCGGAGCCGAGCAGCTTCTCGACCAGGCGATCGTTGGGCTCGTCGTCAGGCCGCGTGGCCGAGATCGACACGTACTGGTTGAGGGGCTGGTGCTTGTGGCGGGTCGCCGTCTTGATGGCGGTGATGACCTGGCGCGTGATGCAGAGCTCGGCGAAGGCCCGGAAGGACGACTGGCGATCGGACCGGAAGTCCCTCGCCGCCTTGTACAGACCGATCAGTCCCTCCTGCTCGATGTCATCGGCGTCGGCACCGACCAGGAAGTAGGTACGCGCCTTGGCCCGGGCGAACCGGCGGTAGCGCTGGAGGAGCACATCGAGAGCACAGCCGTCCCCACCATGGAACCGGGCGACCAGCTCGTCGTCAGGTGTCTCGGAGTCTGGGCGGCGGTCCATTCGAAGCGACATCTGTCTTTTTCCACCCGTGTGGTGCTGTGACC
>JBPYEZ010000152.1:0-18492 GCA_051984395.1 Acidimicrobiales bacterium
AGGGGAGCTCGTCCTGGCCGACGGGGCCGGCGAAGGTGACCGAGTCGGCGACGCCGAGCCCTTCCGCCAGCTGCCGCAACGAATCCTCGGCCGGTCCGGAGCCGGCCAGCGTCACGTTGGCATCCACGCGGCCGCGCAACGATGCGAGGGCTTCGAGCAGGATCGCCTGACCTTTGCGCTGGACAAGCCGCCCGACACAGAGCACGGCAAGGCGCTCGTTCAACGGTCGGGGCGGTCGGAACCGGTAACGGTCGAGGTCAGCACCGCAGCTCACCACGGTGAGCTTGTCCCAGGAGGAGGGGGGACAAAGGAGCATCAGCTGGCTGCGGCAGAAGTCGCTGATGCACACGACCCGGTCGGCGGCGGCCGCCTTGGCCGCCAGGTTGAAGCGCTCAACCGCGAAGAACTCGGTCGGACCGTGCATGGTGAAGCTCCACCCCCAGTGGCCTGGGGCGTCGGTGAAGCGGTCGAAGACGCTGGCCAGCCACACGTCGTCCGTCGCCACGTTGGCCAGGTGGGCGTGCAGGTGCTCTACCCGGTGGCGCCTCGCCCAGGCCCACACGTAGATCGACTCGCCGAAGTAGAAGAGTTGCCGGAGCCGGGCAGCCATCCCCGCCGGCGCCTGGGCGAGGGCGAACCGAAGGGTCTTGCAGTACGCCACGGGGTGGGACATGGCCCGTAGATGGGCTGCCGTCAACCTGAACAGGGAGACCGGGAGGACGGATTCCGTCGCCGCCGCCTCCTGTTTGTCGTCGCCCGACATGAGGTGCTCGTCACCGGCCCGATGAATGGAGAGGGTGCGAACGTCGACCCCGGCCCGGCGCAAGCCGGCGACCTCCCGGCCGATGAAGGCGTGGGACAACGCAGGGTACGTATGGACCACGTAGCCGACCCGCACCGTCAGCCCACTCCCTGGCCGGCCCGATCAAGGTGGCGGTTCGGAGCCACGGCCAGGACACGGAGCGGAGGGCCACCCATCGCAACATCATGCCCGCCGATCCGGAAACCGAAGGACCAAGGATGGGCCTCGTCCCTGCACGCGGCATTTCAGTGCTATCAGTGTGCTCCCCTGCAACCTCGCGCTACAGTCGGCCGGTGCCCACCCCCGACGTGGCGACGGCCCTCGAGGGCGTCGTCCGAGAGCTGCCCAACGGAGGGGAAGCGCGCGAGGGCCAACTGGCCATGGCCGAGGCGGTCGGACGGGCGATCCACGATCGCCGCCATCTCGTCGTGCAGGCTGGGACCGGAACGGGAAAGTCGCTGGCCTACCTGGTGCCCGCCATCCTCTCGGGTCGCAGGGTCGTGGTCGCCACCGCCACGAAGGCCCTCCAGGACCAGCTGGCGACCAATGATCTGCCGTTCCTCTCCCGGCACCTGGGGCGATCGTTCCGCTTCGCCGTCCTCAAGGGCAGGTCCAACTACCTGTGCCGCCAGCGAGCCGCCGAGATGGCCGGGGGCGGCGAGCAGCTGGGCCTGGAAGACGCCCCCGGCTGGCTCGAGGGCGAGGCCGACTCCGGTTCGCCTGGCAGCGTCGCTGCCCAGGCGCGACGGCTGCTGAGCTGGGGCAGCCGGTCGGCGAGCGGCGATCGAGCCGACCTCGATTTCGAGCCCAGCCCGCGGGCCTGGGCCATGGTGAGCGTCGGGCCCCGGGAGTGCCCAGGAGCCCACCGCTGCCCGTCAGGCGAGGCGTGCTTCACCGAGGCGGCGCGCGACCAGGCCGCGGCCGCCGACATCGTCGTCGTCAACACCCATCTCTACGGGGCCCACCTGGCCAGCGGGGGCGGGGTCCTTCCCGAGCACGACGTCGTGGTGTTCGACGAGGCCCACGAGGTCGAGGACGTGATGATCGCCTCCTTCGGTGCGGACGTGGGAGCCGGGCGGTTTCGCGCCCTGGCCCGCCTCGTGCGCGCGGTCGTCCCCCGCGACGAGGCAGCCGTGGCCGACGAGTTGGCCGATGCGGCCGACAGTCTGGACGCCGCACTGGCGCCCCTTCTCGGCCGCCGCGTCCAACCTCGATCCGATCCCCGCCTGGCCGGAGCCCTGGAGGTCGCGGCAGCGCGACTCTCGCGGGCGAGCGCAGCTCTACGGAAGGCCGATTCCGACACGGACCGGCAGGACCCGGGATCGGCGGGAGCGGCCAGGACGAGGGCCGTGCTCGCGGCCGGCCACCTGTCCTCCGACGTGGCGACCGCATCCGACATCGGTCCGGCCCAGGTCGCCTGGGTCGACGGGCTCCCGCACGCGCCGGTCCTCAAGGTGGCCCCCCTCGACATCGGGCCGCGACTGGCCGACGCCCTGTGGGAGCGGGTCACGGTGGTCCTCACCAGCGCGACCATCCCTCCTGGCATCGGACGCCGACTGGGAGTCGCCCAGGAGGTCACCGACGAGCTGGACACGGGCAGTCCGTTCCCGTACGCGACGAACGCCCTGCTGTACTGCGCCACCCATCTGCCGGACCGACGGAGTGAGGGTGCCGAGGAGGCTCTGCACGAGGAGCTCGAGGCGCTGATCGTGGCCGCCGGCGGTCGGACCTTGGCCCTTTTCACCAGCTGGCGTGCGATGGACCGGGCAGCCGAGGCTCTACGGGGACAGGTCCCATTTCGCCTCATGACGCAGTCGGAGCTGCCCAAACCGGCGCTGGTCGAGGCCTTCTCCAGCGACGAGTCGTCGTGTCTGCTCGCCACCATGGGCTTCTGGCAGGGGGTGGACGTGCCGGGCCCAGCCCTGTCGCTGGTGGTCATCGACCGTATCCCGTTCCCCAGGCCCGACGAGCCGCTGCTCCAGGCCCGGCGGGAACGTTTCGGGCCGGCCGCCTTCCGCGAAGTCGACCTGCCCCGGGCGGCAACCCTCCTCGCCCAGGGTGTGGGACGGCTCATCCGCTCCGCCAGCGACCGGGGGGTCGTGGCCGTGCTCGACCCCCGTCTGGCCAGGGCGACCTATCGCTGGGAGCTGGTGCGGGCCCTCCCGCCGATGAGCCGCACTCGCCACCGCAGCGACGTGGCAGCGTTCCTGGGCGATCAGTAGCCCAGCCGCTCGAGCGATCGGGGCCGGCGTTGCCAGTCCTTGTCGACCTTGACGAACAGCTCCAGGTATGCCCCCGGCTCCAGCTGGTCCCGAACGGCGCGGCCCACGGCGGCGAGGACGGCGCCGCCCCGCCCGATGACGATCCCCTTCTGAGACTCCCGCTCCACGAGTATCTCGCAGCGGATCCGCGGCCACTCCCACTCGGTGACCTGGCAGGCGATCGAATGAGGCAGCTCGTCGCGGGCGTGAGCAAGCAGTTGCTCCCGCACGAGCTCGGCCACCCACACGGCCTCCGGGATGTCCGCCGCGACGTCGGTGGCGTAGTAGGCGGGACCCTCGGGCATGCGTTCCACGAGGACCGAGACCAGGGCCTCGACTCCCTCGCCCGTGACCGCAGACACGGGGTAGTACTGGGCCAGCTCCAGAGCGCTCGCCGCCTGGAGCTGGCCCAGCACCTGGGCGGGGGAGGCGACGTCGATCTTGTTCACCACCACGATGGAGTCCGGCGGCACCTGAGCGGCCACGAACCGGTCGCCCCGTCCCAGCGGCGCCGTGGCGTCGAGCACCAGCACGACGACATCGACGCCGCCGATCGAGTCGGCAGCCAGGTGGTTGAGGCGCTCGCCCAGCTCGGTACGGGGCTTGTGGATGCCAGGGGTGTCCACGAGGACCACTTGGGCCCCAGGCCGGTTGAGCACGCCGCGAATCCGAAGCCGGGTCGTCTGGGGCTTGTCCGAGGTGATGGACACCTTCGCGCCGGTGATCCGGTTGACGAGGGTGGACTTGCCGACGTTGGGCCTTCCGACCAGAGTCGCGAACCCGGTTCGCATGCGCATCTCCTACGCCGAGGGAGCGTCGGTCTCCTCGGCGTGGCCACTTGGCAACTTGGCGATGCGGACCCGCCCGATGCGGCGGCCCTGGATCTTCTCGGCAGCCAGACGGTGACCGTTTGCCTCGACGCTCTCGCCCTCGATCGGAACGTGACCGAGGAGGCTGAACACCAGCCCGCCGACGGTGTCCCAGTCTCCGGCGGGAAGCTCTGCGTGCAGGAGCTCGTTGACCTCGTCCACGGGCATCCGGGCGTTCACGCGGTACTCGCCGTTGGCCAGTGGCTCGATGGCTGGCTCTTCGACGTCGTACTCGTCGACGATCTCACCGACGAGCTCCTCGATGAGGTCCTCGAGGGTGACGAGACCGGCCGTGCCTCCGTACTCGTCGATGACGATGGCCATGTGGAACTTCTCGGCCTGCATCTCGCGCATCAACTCGGCGATCCGCTTCGTCTCGGGAACAAAGTGGGCTTCGCGGACGAGGCTCCGCGCCGGGGTCTCCTCACGGTCGTCCAGGTCCGCTCGCATCAGGTCCTTCGCGTAGACGACACCGATGATGTTGTCGATGTTGCCGTCGTGGACGGGAATGCGGCTGTAGCCGGCTCGCATGGCCACCTCGATGACGTCGGAGACAGGGTCGGACGCCTCGGCGGCGAGGATGTCGGGTCTGGGGACCATCACCTCCCGCACCACGGTGTCACCGAACTCGATGATCGAGTGGATGAGCGCCCGCTCCTCCGTCTCGATCACGTCCGCCTCCTCGGCGACGTCGGCCATGGCCAGGAGCTCGCGCTCGGAGATGTAGGCGTCAGGACGGCTCTTGCCGCCCGGGAGGATGAGGTTGGCGAGGCCGATCAGGACCCCCGACAAGAGACGCACCGGCGGAAAGCGGATCAGGGCAGCCACGATGGGGGCCGAGAAAAGGGCCGCCCGATCGGGGTGCTGTACGGCCCAGTTCTTCGGCACCGCTTCGGCCAGCACGAAGATCACCGTCACCTCGAACACGGTGGCCAAGGCCACGCCCAGGGCACCGAACAGGTGCTCCGAGACCACACCGACGAGGGTGGCGGCGACGAGCTGGCACACGAGCACGAGCAGCAGGACCGGGTTCAGGAAACGCTCAGGATGCTCGACGAGGCGAGCCAACCGGCGGGCGCCACGGCGACCCTCCTCCTCGAGGCTCACCGCCTTGACGCGGCTGGTGCGAACGAGGCTGGTCTCGGCCAGGGCCAGCACCGCAGCAAAGACGAGGAGGGCCACGATGGCCACGACAAGCACCGAATCGGTCGTCTCCCACCCGGTGGCAGCGAGCAGCACGGTCACGCCTCCGCCGGCGGCGAGGCTCCGGCCGGTCCTCGCCTGTGGTACCGGTCGAGGAGCTCGGACTCGCGCCGCTCCATGGCCGTCGCCTCTTCTTCGTCCACGTGGTCCATCCCGAGGAGGTGGAGGATGCCGTGGACCACGAGGAGCGCGAGCTCGTCCTCGTACGTGCCGGCGTGATCGGGGGCGTTGCGCCAAGCCACCGAGGGGCAGATCACCACATCTCCGAGGAGGCTCGGCACGTCGGCAGGCTCCGATGGGACCCAACCGGGACCGGTGCCACCCGAGTCGGGCGAACGGCCACTTTCCACAGGCTCCTCGTCGATGGCGAACGCGAGCACGTCGGTCGGCCCGCCCTCTCCCAAGAAGCGCTGGTTGAGCTGCGCCATGTCCTCCTCCTCCACGAAGAGGACCGACAGCTCTGCGTCACCGGTGACGCCCTCGGCGGACAGGACCGCCTCGGCCAGGCCCATCCACCGAGAGGGCTCGACCGGCCGCGTCGACTGCTCGTCTGCGACGAATACCTCGATGGCCACCCTCGTCAGCTGCCTCTCTCAGCGAGGTCCGGCCGCAGCCGGGCCGGATGCCCACTCGGGCGCGGGCTCGGGTGCCAGGCCGCTGGGCGACCCACCATCGGCTGGCGTCCGGCTCGGGGCCGCGGAGAGCCCGGTCGCCGACCCGCGGCCAACCGGGCCGCTACCGCCCACCCGCTCGTAGGCCGAGACGATATCGGCCACGATGCGGTGACGGACCACGTCGCGCTGGCTGAGCCACACGAACGCCAGATCGTCGATGCCGCCGAGGATCCGGTCGAGCCCGACCATCCCCGAGCGCCCACCGGCCAGGTCGACCTGGGTCACGTCACCGGTCACCACAGCCTTGGAGCCGAACCCGATCCGGGTGAGGAACATCTTCATCTGCTCCGGAGTGGTGTTCTGCGCCTCGTCGAGGATGATGAAGCTGGAGTTGAGGGTCCTCCCCCGCATGAATGCCAGGGGCGCCACCTCTATGGTGCCGCGGTCCATGAGGCGCTGCATCGCCTCCGGCTCGAGCATGTCGTAGAGGGCGTCGTACAGGGGGCGGAGATAGGGGTCCACCTTGGCCATGAGGTCGCCGGGCAGAAAGCCGAGCCGCTCCCCTGCCTCCACCGCGGGACGGGTGAGGATGATCCTGTTCACCTGCTTGGCCTGGAGCGCCTGTACCGCGAGGGCCACGGCCAGGTACGACTTTCCCGTGCCGGCCGGACCGATGCAGAAGGTGATCACGTTGTCCAGGATGGCGTCGGTGTAGCGCTTCTGGCCGGCCGTCTTGGGCCGGACGGAGCGCCCTCTGGCCGACCGGAGGACCTCGGCACTGAGTACCTCTGAGGGCCGCTCGTTGGCCTTGACCATGTCGATGGTTCGGCCCACGTTGACTGCGTCGAGACCGTGGCCCTGCTCCAGCAGGAGGACCAGCTCCTCGAAGAGGCGGCCCACGCGCTCGGCGTCCTCGCCTTCCACGGTGATCTCGTTGCCCCGCACGAGGATCCGGGCCCCCCCGAAGGCCCCCTCCACCAGCCGCAGCAACTCGTCACGCTGCCCCAAGAGGCCGACCATGAGATGGTTGCCCGGAACGAGGATCTTGACTTGGGTCGACGACACAGGTATCCGCCCCCGAGGCTACCAGCGGGACCTGGGAGCGAGGACAGCTTGTACCGAACCGGGTGCGTCACTCTGTGACAACATCGCTCTGACCAGCGCAGATCCGGCTCCAGGTCCGTCGGCGGCGATCGAGGGCTGGGCGTGGGCGCGCTCATGATCGTCGCTGCTGGCGCCGGTCGCTTCTGCCTCGCCGCCCGCAGCCTCTGGTTTCGACGAGTCCTGGAGCGTCCTGGTCGCCAGATCGGCTTATTCGGAGTGCGAGCGGCCGACGAGGACGGTTGACACCGTGCGCGCCAGCAACAACAGGTCGAGCGACATCGACCAGCGGGAGACGTATGCCAGATCGAGCTCGAGCATGTCGTCGTAGCTGAGCGCGTTGGCTCCCGCCACCTGCCACGGGCCGGTTACGCCGGGGCGAACGTGGTGCCGGCGAGTGGCCCGCTCGTCGAAGGCGTCGGGATCGACGGCCAGGGGCCGGGGTCCCACCAGGCTCATGTCCCCCCGGAGGACGTTCACCAGTTGGGGCAGCTCATCGATCGAGAGGCGACGGATGATCGACCCAACGCGTGTCACCCGCGGATCACCGCGAACCTTGAACAACAGACCCGTCGTGACGTTGTGCCTGGCGAGCTGCTGGTTGTCAGAGTCGGCGCCCACGACCATGGAGCGGAACTTCCAGATGGTGAACGTCTGGTCGTCACGGCCGACACGCCGCTGGCGGTAGAGGGCGGGACCGCCGTCCTCGGCCCTGATGGCCATCGAGACGGCAGCGAAGACGGGGATGAGCGCAGCAAGGAGGACCGCCGCCACCACGACGTCGAACGCCCGCTTGGCCGCCCACCAGCCGAGGGACGGGCTCTGGTGGGGTAGCGACACGACGGCCAGGTCGCCGAGGCGGATCACGCCCCGGTGGAGCAGGAGCATGGACGAGAGTGGCAACACGACGGTCACCGACCGCCCGACCCACGAGCACTGCTCCACAACCCAACGAACCGTCTCTCGATCGAGGCCGTTGGCGACGACGACGACGTGCTCGACGTCGTCGAGCACGTCCTCGAGAGCCACTTGGAGAGCTGAGCTGCCAACCGTGCCCTCGAGACCCGGCGCCCCCTGCAGTGAGCTCGGCTCGATGCCACCCGCGAACCGGAGACCGGCCTCGGGCAAGGTCGTCATACGGGCCTCGAGGAGATCGACACTGCTCCTCGTGCCGATCACCAGGGCCGGCCGCAGGGAGCAGCCGCGGCGCCGGGCCGCGGCGAGGACCAGCCACAGACCAGCCCGCGGGAGAATGACGGCACCAGCGACTCCAGCGGCGAGAGCGGCCGCGCGCGATGGGTCCGTGTGTGCGGGCGGCACGGCCCACAACAGCACGCCGGCCGCGGCCGCCATCGGAGCCACCGCCCGCGCGTACCAGGCGACACCCTGGCACTCCACGGGCGTGCGAGAGCGGTACAGGCGGCACGTGAAGGCCGCGACGAGATACCAGCCGACGGTGGCCGCCACGACGGCCGGCCGTGGACTCAGGAGGCGGGCAACCACCGCCACGACCGTTGCGTCGAGCAGTACCGGGAGGGGATGCCAGGCGCTGACGTAGATGGACTCGACCCAGGTCCACGGGCCGCGCGATCGGGCAACGGGCGTGGATGCAATGCTCGGATCAACCTCGACGGGGGGCGTGAGGCCCAAGGGTCCGACGTCGACGGAGGGCGGGACATCGGTCAAGGGGCTACCGCCACCTGATCCCATCTCCGTGCCAGACGTGCCCTTCATCGATCCCCCAGCGGCTCCCGGTCGGAGAGCCTCGGTCCCTGGTGCCGCTACCTCACCCACTCCCTGCACGTCACACTTCTGGTCTCGGTGCCGGATCAGGCCCCAGCCCGGTGCGATGACGTGACGTCAGATTGCGCTGCTCGCCTCATTTTCGCTCCCTGACCAGTGATGTCCTCCCCGGCGCGTCGACAGGTGAGCACGATCACCAAGTCGAGTGATGTCAGCCCCGTGCCTGCTCCTGCCCGTCGGCGCCGGCACGCGACAGCGCCGGCGAAGTTGTTGCTCTGTCGAGGAAAGGACTTGCCTGGGCCGATCCTGGCGCGAGGTCCAGGTCCAGCGTCCAACCTGACGACCCTGTCAGGTACCCCCCATCCTAGGGGTAGCCGACCTGTCTGTGCCGAAGGGGCGGCTCAACCCCTAAAGGGACGAGGCCGGTTGGCGCGCAACGGCCGGTTGGGCCGCCGACGCTCCTCGCTCGGTCCTTCGTCGGGGGGAGCGTCGACTCCGTACTCGTCGTCATCGATCGGCTGCTGGACCACGGGAGGCCGACTGGGCGGTGGGTTGGCCCGACGAACCTCCCGCGTCCTCGGCGCCGGATCCCGGTCGAAGTCATCCTCCTCGACCGGCGGGCGGGAACGGGGAACGCTGCGGGCGGGGAGCTCGCCTCGGCTGGCCGGCTGGCGCGGGTCGAGCGCCCGGCTGTACTGCGGGGTCCGCCGCGACACGACGGGCGACGCGCTCCGTCCGGAATCGGGAGCCGGGATGGCTGCAGACGGGCGGGCCGACTTCACGGCCTCGGCCACGGCGTCGGCGATGGCCTCCGCTTGTGCGGGCCTGAGCGCTTCGGCCACGGCCACGGCGATGGCATCGAGCTGCTCGGCCTCCAGGGCGGCGGAGACGGCGCTGGCGACGGCGTCGGCCTGGGACGGCCTGAGGGCCTCGGCCACGGCGACGGCGATGGCATCGAGCTGGTCCGACTCCAGGGCCTCGGAGACGGCGCTGGCGACGGCGTCGGCCTGGGACGGCCTGAGGGTCTCGGCCACGGCCACGGCGATGGCATCGAGCTGCTCCGACGCCAGAGCCTCCGAGACGGCGTTGGCTACAGCGTCGGCCTGGGAGGACCTCAGGGACTCGGCCACGGCCGCGGCGACAGCCTCCACCTGCTCCGGGCCGATACCCGGCGGACGGGCAGCCTGAAGCGGGATCCGGCGGCGGAGAGCCTGAACCTCCCTGGTCAACTGGGCCAGCTGGGCCTCGAGTCGCTCGTTGCTCTCGTTGACGGTGGCGTCGAGGCCATCGACGGCGTGCCGCAGCTCTTCGGTCACCTTGTGCAGCTCCTCCATCTCTCGTTCCAGTGCGTGGGACTCTCGACGAAGGTCCTGCATGTCCCGCGCCAAGCGGCCCTCCCGATCGCGTAGCTCGTCGAAGGTCGTGAAGACATCGGCGGACAGGGGACTCCGGGCCGCAGCAGCCGTCCGGTCCACCTGTCCCGCCTCGGGGGTGATCGCTCCAGCCGCTGCCGAACGGCGGGGCGCCATGGGCCCGCCGTCAGGTTCGCCCGGCCATTCGAGCTGGACATCGAGCCCTGCAGGCTGGTCAGCTTCGGAATCCATGTCACGGAAGGTATCCGATTGGAAGCGCTCTACCATCATCGACCCCTATCCCGGCGGCCAGCCCAGCCGCCGCCCTCCGAGGAGATGCAGATGGAGGTGGGGAACCGAGTTGAGCGCGTCCTCCCCCACGTTGAGGACGAGTCGGTAGCCCCGCTCGGCAACTCCCTCACTCTCCGCCACCCGCTGCGCCAGTTGGAGCATCTCCATCACCACCTCGCCGTGCTCGGGCCGGATGGCGCTGGCGTCGGCGATGTGCTGGCGGGGCACGACGAGGACGTGAGTCGGCGCTCCCGGCTGGATGTCCCTGAACGCATATGTCCCATCAGTCGATGCCACCTCCTCTGACGGAAGCTCGCCGGCCACGATCTTGCAGAAGATGCAATCGCTCACATCCAGAGAGCTTATTTCTGCGCGGCGCTACCACCCACCTCCCGGGGGAGCAACCGGCGAGCGCCGGGTCGGGCAGGTAGGCCCAAACCAGCTGTCGAACAACCCGGGCACGAGACGCCTCGTTCGCTTCTCCTTGCTCCTCGTCATCGCCCTGCTTACAGCTACCCCACTCCCCTGCGGAGGAACCACCTCATCGCGGTCACCGGTATGACGACCGGCGACGAGCCACAAGGCCTCGAGAGGTTCCTCTCCGACCTCGGCCGCTGGGCGGCGGACACACGGGCGGCCGAGGCAGCAGGCACCCGCACCAGGGAGCGATGGCTTCGTCGGCAGGCTGCGGAGGAGGCGACGATGGCCGGTCTCGCCCTCGACCTCGCCGAGCGGGGGGACGCCATCGTCCTCACGACGACATCGGGGCGCACGCACAGAGGCCGGCTGGTGGCGGTGGGGCGCGGCGTCTGGGTCCTCGGGGCCGATCGCCCCGGCGGTGCTGACCGAAGCGCGGGGACGGCAGGGACGACGTTCGTCGCCACCGACGCCGTGGCGACACTCCGGGCCCAACCTGCCGTCGGCGGCCGGCCGGCCCCCGAGGTCGTCGGAGCTCGCCCCGTGCCGCTCGCTGCCTCGATGGCAGACATGCTCACCGAGCTGGCGGCCGAGCACCCCCGCGTCAGGGTCGTGGTCCTGGGGGAACCCGAGGCGACGATCGGAGAGCTGCGTTCGGTGGGGGTGGATGTGGCGACAGTGAGGTTGCCGGGCGAACCCCCCGCCACGACCTACGTGCGGCTGGGCTCGGTCAGCGAGCTGTCCGTCTTGGGCTCGGGATAGAGGTGCTCGAGGCTGCCAGGTTCGATACGGGCGGAGTCGATGAAGCCGTCGACGTCGGACTCCTTGAGCCGGATGACTCGCCCGAACTTGTACGCCGCAAGCTGACCTTCGTCGATGAAGCGATAGAGCGTCCGCAGGGTCACCCCGAGGCGCTCGGAGGCCTCCTTGGTGCTCATCCACCGTATGGACTCGGTCATCGTGGAGGCGATTTTAGCAGGAGACCGAGATTCTGGCGCGGTTTCATGGGATTTCCGTCTCAATGGCGGCCCCCGCTGTGCCCCGCTCAATGGAGCGTTTCCGAGGGTCGAGTCACCTGGACCCGATCGCAGCCACGGACGCCGTCTCGTACGACGCGGGGTACGCCATCGATGACCGTGGTGGAGTCCTCACGGCTCGGTGCTAGGTCGCGGCCCCACCGGGCCCAAGCGGCGAAATAGAAGACCTGACCCGTGGCCGGCCGATAGAGCGCGGGACTGGCTCCCGGGCGGCAGTCCCAGCCGCCGAGCAGCAGCTCATCGCCTGGCTGGCCGAGGGCGAACCGAGCGGCCGCCCGACTCGATGTGCGGGGCACTGTGATCACGCCCGACGACCACGTCACCGGGACCGGGCACCCGTCGCCTGTGACGTCGGCGAGGACGACGGCTGCACCAGTGGCTTGTCCCGCCTGCTTGCTCGCCGCCGCTGTCGTCTCGCGGCAGGGATGGCTGCCGTGAGACATCCCCGAGCCGCACCAGCCGACCCATGTAGTAGTGATCACCAGGACCATCGCAGCGCTGGCGAGACTGGCCGTCACCGCCCGCTTCCTCGAGCGGCCTGCTGGCGTGGGTCCTCCCGACCAGCGATCGCTGGATCCTCGTGGACGAATGCGCCGAGGCTCGGCTGCGCCAGCGCCGTGCCCGGCGAGGCCGTCCCGCAGCCGCACGACCCGACCCGAGTCGGGGACCGAGGATGAGCGGCAGGTGATGTGGCCACGCAGGGCCTCGGCGACCTCGTCGGCACTTGACGGACGGTCCTGCGGCCGTCGAGCCATCGCCCGCTCCACCACTGCGGCCAGACCGACGGGTACGCCGGGCGCAGCCTCGACGAGCGGCTGCGCAGTCGCCCGATCGGCCGCCCTGAGGGTGGCCAGTGGCGTGACGCCGCGATAGGGGAGCTGCCCGGCCAGGACCTCGTAACACACGATCCCGAGCGAGTAGAGATCGCTGGCCGTGGTGGGTGGCGCACCTCCAGCGATCGCCGGGTCGAGGTACTCGGCTGTCCCGAACGCCGCGCCGCCAGGCGACGCCGGCGCGATCCAACGGGACAGCCCGAAGTCCGAGAGCAGGGGCGCGGCGACGTCCTCGCCCGCCCCGTCCAACAGGATGTTCGAGGGTTTGACGTCCGCATGCACGATGCCGAGGGCGTGGACGGCGGCAAGGGCATCAGCGAGCCTGGCGGCCACCGCGGCGCCCTCGTCAAGCGACAGTCGACCGCGGCGACCCAGCACGCCAGCCAGCGACCCCTCATCGGCGAGATGCATCGCGATGGCCAGGCCGTCCTCGTCGACCATCAGCTCGATGACCTTCAGGATGTGGGGATGGTCGAGACCGGCGATCGCGGTCGCCTCCGACCGGAGGCGCTCGACCACACGGTCCTCCCCGAACCAACGGATCGCCTTGAGCGCCACGACCTGGCCGCCACCTGGCGGCCGCGCCCGAAAGACGACTCCCATCGACCCGCGACCGATCAGCCCCTCGAGCTCGTAGCCACGCAGTCGGGACATGGGAGGACAGAATAGCATGAAACGCACTGAGAGACCACCGAGGGGTGCTTCTCGCTGACTCATCCGGTCTCCGTATGGTCTGGAGACCCGCAGTGACGCTCCTATCGCTTGTCAAGCGCCGGCAGGGTTTTCGAGCGGCCTACAAAGTTGGCGGGCGACGGATGATCCATTCGCGTGCACTCGTGAGCAATTGAGCGAGCTCCGCCCTATAACCGCCGGTTCCCCTCAATCGCCCACACGCGAACTCCCTCGGCATGGACATTCCGTTATCTCCTCAGCCAGAGGGACGTGTGGGTGCCGTCCGGAAGGAGACGGCAAGACTTTGAAAGGACACATCCAGCATCACCTGGGTGGTCAACCTCCTGATCAAGTCCAGCTACTCCGACCCGGCCAGGGCCGGCGACCAAGAGCGGACAAGTCACACCTAAGGGACAGGGCCAGTCAAGCATCTCTGTGAGTTTTAAAGGATGTCGTCCGGAACGATCTGTAGTGATCAGTCCGGAATGCACACAGAAAGCACAATAGGGAAGTCAGAATATGGTCAGAGTTTGGTCAGGTAGTCGTCAGGATTCGACGGCATTATGTATATGTATTGTTCTTGTTTCGGCGTTGGCGGCCCGTATTGACCGGTTCGAGAAGCTGAGGACTGTCAACAGGCGGACCTCGAACGGGGGGGAATTAGATGAACGAGAAGACCCCGCTGGTCAGAACCAGGCGGTGCACGAAGCTCATCGGAGCCGCATCCTCCTTGGCCGCGTTGGTGGCATTCGGCTCTGCGGCGACGGCGAACGCCACGACCAGAGCCCGGGCCGCCACAACCAGCACCGCGACCGGCACGTCGACGTCACCTGAGCTGTTTCCGAACAGCTCCTTCGATCACTCCGTGGTCGACCAGCCCGTTTCGGCCAACAGCTCGAACTATGTGAACCGCTTGGTGTACCAGTACGCGACCAACTACGGGTCGATCGGGGTGAACCGGATGCCGATCTTCACGGTCCCGGCCAACCAGCCGTTGGTCCCGGTGTCGCTGGCGAGCGGCTGCTATGGAAGCTTCCTCTCCACCCTTGGGTACGGCGTGCCGATCCCGCCCGGCGCCTACAACACCAACTCCAGCGACGACGACATCGTTATCAGCCAGCCCTCCACCGGCCGGGAATGGGAGCTGTGGCGGGCGACCCAGACCAACGGGCACTGGTCGGCGTGCTGGGGCGGCGGGCTGAACCTGCCTGGCTCCACCGGCGTCTTCCCTGCCCCGTACGGCCTGTCGGCGACCGGCATCTCCTACCTGGCGACCACCATCACCGAGGCCGACGTCGCCTCGGGGCATATCAACCACGCCATCGCCATGCAGATCGTCAACTGCAGCGGGTATGTCGCTCCCGCCAACCGGGGTGACTGCACGGGCGCCGCCGGCGCCCCGCCCGAGGGCACCTGGTTCCGGATGCCGCAGAGCACGCCGATGCCGCCCGGGCTCACGCCCTTCGCTCAGATGGTGTTCCGGACCCTGCAAACCTACGGCGCCGTCGTCGTCGACAAGGCCGGAGCAGTGATGGTCCAGGCCGAGAACAGCAATGACTGGGCCTTCGCGGGCAACACCGGCACCGACCCGATCACCACCTCGTTCGCCGGCACGCCGCAGTACTCCGTCTTGAACGGCATGCCCTGGTCGCAGCTGCAGGCGATCGCTCCCTAGGGCCAGCCGGCCCCGTCGATGGGGCCGCGCCACCTCCTGATCAATCGCTCCCCGCCGACCTCGCTGCCGAAACGCGTCAGCACAGCGAGCGATGCTGGACCGTGGTGCCCCGATCGCCGGCCGCCGTGGCCGTGGCTCTGGCCCGCACCGTCGTGGTGTGGGGCACACCGGGAATGGCCCGGCCGAAGATCGCCTCGACGTGGCCGGTGAGCGACACGCAGACCTGCCGTCCCACGACTTGAACGTCGACGGTTGCGTCGATGGCGACGCCAGACCGGTCCTGAGCGGCGACGGAGGCGTCGGCGACGCGTCGGGCGACGGCGGGATCCAAGGCGACTTGTCCAGACCGGTAGAAGCTGGGATCGGAGACCGCGCCGGCGGCGTCGTTGGCGGCTGCGGCGGCGGCATCGCCCAGCTGGCGCTGACCGAGGAAGACGACGGCCGAGTCGACCGCGATGGCAGCCAGCACCACGAGCACGAGGACGAGAGTGGGGACGAGGATCAGGACACTGCCGGCTTCCCCTTTTGCCCGTACGCTCGGAGACGCGGGGTCAGCGCGGGGTCGCACAGCCCGCCATCCGCGGAAGCCCGCTTCGGTAGGGGTCGACCAGCTCCGAGTGGCGAGCGGCGGCCGTGAAGCCCGATCCCAGGCCTCCGAGCATGGGCACGACGATCAGCGGCACCCGGTACCGCACCTCGGCGACGACCCGCGAGCACCGGGTGAGATCGCCGGACACGAGCAGCGTCATGCGCGCCGCGTCGCGTCCTTGACCGATCATCGCCCGCACCGCGGCGGCGCGGGCCATTCCCGCAGGGTCGGATCCCGCCGGAGCCTGCACGAAGGCCTGCGTCGCCTCCCGGGCCGCTCCGGCGGCAGCCAACTTGGCGTCGATCACGCCCCACGCGTTGGCGACGACGAGTGTCCCGAGCACCAGGACGAGCAGCCCGAAGACCAAGGCCTCGATGCCGCCCACCTGACCCTCCTCCCCCCAGGCACTCGGCGCCGTCACCGGACCCGCTCACGGCGCACGATGACGCTTCGGTCGACGACGTCCAAGCCGAGCGGCGACGCGAACACCGCTGGCAGCACGCTCGGATTGCGGACGCGCACCGCGAGACGGACGTCGTCGGCGTCCACCGCCCAGTCGAAGGTGGCCCGCTGGCCGTAGGCGCCGAGCTCCCGGCGGGCGTCCACCTCCGCCTGGCCCTGCGACGTCGGCGTGCCACCGGCGTCGGACCCGGCCACGACCCGAGCGGCATCGAAGGCGGCCGCCGACACCGCCGACCGGGCATAGAGGTCGAACAGCACCTGCACGGCGAGCAGGATGAGCACCAGGACGACGAGAACGCCCACCAACGTCGCGACGAGGCCGGTACCGGCTTCGTCGCGGCCATGCCCTACTTGCCGATGTTGCTCACCTGATGGTTCACGTTCGTCGTGGCGCCCTGGAGCGTGGCCTTGAACGCCACCCACATGGCAACGCCGAGAAACGCCATGATGAGAACCGCGATGGCGGCCGAGATGACCCCCTCTCCAGCCTCGTCGCGTACCAGCCGGCCCGTCAGCCAGGCCCGGACCGAGTGCTGCCACACCCAGGCCGCCATCAATCTCTCCTGCATCGTGCCTCCTTCGCGTCGCGCCATCCGTCGTCACCGTCACGATCCCGCAAAGAGCCGAAGTGCCTCGACGAACGGAACGGCCAGGAAGATCACGCCCGGCACAAGCGTCGCCACAGTCACCGGCACCCACACCTGCTGGCCCCGTCGCTCCATCGTCTGGACGAGGTCGCGCTGCACGTCGCGCCTGATCGCCCTGGCCTCGTCCGAGACGAGCCGGCCGAGATCAGCTGCGTCGGTGTTGAGGGTGACAACCGCCACGAGGCGGTGGAGCGCATCGACCTGGCCCAGCTCAGCCCACTCGCGAAGAGCCGCCACTTCCGAGAGCCCCTGGTGGATCCGGGCCCGCACCCGAACCAGATCTCGGGCGCAGGCGCCGTTGCCCCGGCCGGCCAGCCGGTGGAGCGCCGAGCCCAGCGAGAAGCCGGCCGACAACAGCATGGCGAGCTGCTCCCCCACCACGGGCAGCTCGAGGAAGATCCGGCGCTGCCACCGCGATGACGCCGACGCCACCTGCTGCTCGAGGACCAGAAATGCGAGCAGGGGCGATCCCAGCAAGACTCCCAGGCTCACGAGGGCGGGCAGGCCGAGCGTCGACGCCGCCAGCGCGCCGGCGCCGAAGGCGGCCGCGCTCCACCCGACCTGTCGAACCCGGAACGCCGTGGGATCCAGATGCGAATGGATCCGCTCGAGTCGCACGGAGAGCTCCTCGCTCACCCCGAAGAGGCGGGCCACCCGCGCCGCGACAGCCTGGCTGAGCGGCCCGACGACCTCCCGGAACGAGTCGACGGACAACAGCCCGCGGCGCCGCCGCTCGGCCAGCCCGGTGGGGCTGTAGGCGCGCAGCCGGTCGGCCAGCGAGGGGCGGGAGAACCATCGCCTCTCGGAGATGAGCAGGGCCACGCCCGCCCATCCGAGAACGAACGACAGGACGACGAGCCGGCTCATCGCCCGTCGCCTCCGAGGACGCGCTCCTCTTCGGGCAGCCGCATCAGGCGTCCGGCCCACAGCCAGCAGACGACGACAGCGCCGATCCCGAGCGCGACCGCCAGCTGGCCCAGGGGTGTCTCGTAGGCGGCTCTTCCCGTGCCGATCGACAGCCCGGCCAGCGCCATGCCCACGGGAACGATCAGGACGAAGCGGCGGGCGAACCGCACCGCTGCCTGCTTGGCCCGTGCGTCCTTGCGGCCCTCGAGGTCCTGGGTGCGGTCGTCGACCAACGCGGCCAACCGTCGGTCCAGGCCACCGCCTCCGATCTCGTGGGCGACGAGCAGCGTCTCGCAGGCCGCATCCGCGGTCGGATCGGCGAGGCGGTCCTTGAGCACGGCGACGGCGCGGGAGAAGTCGGTGGAGATGAGCCACTCGCGCTCAGCGGCGGCAAAGCCAGGGCGGAGCTCGGCCGGCCCCTGCCGTCCCACCTCGAACAGCGCTGTGGGGATCGAGCGACCCAGGGAGCCGGTGTGCAGCCGGATGCCCTCGATCATGCCCGGCCAGGCCTCGCGAGCACGCGCTCGCCGGGCGTCCCGCCGGCTGCGGTACCACGCCGCTGGCGCGCAGGCTGCGAACCCGGCGGCAGCCACGGCGGGAAGGACTCCGCCGAAAACCGTGAACGCCAAGGCCCCGCCCACCAGCGCGAGCACCGCCATGACGGCGAGAAACTCGCTGACACGGACCTCCTCGAGGCCGGCTTGGGCCAGCCACTGGTGGGCCCGCCGGCGCGGGGCCCTCCGACGCTCGGCGGCAGGACCCGGCGCCAGTCCCCGCCAGTGGAAGACGACCTCCGTGTAGACGAGGAACACGCCGTAGGCGCCCGCGAGGGCCAGGATCAACCCCATGGAAGGGACACCGACCCCACCCGACGTGAGCTGATCGCCGCCACGCCCATTCCTCGGCCACCCCTCCCAGCTCGGAGATGTCCCATCGCCGGCGTCGGATCATACGGGTGGTTCTCTTGCAGTTTCAATTTCTCCTGTGGAGGTTGGTGAGCAGACGCTCCCGCCGAGAG
>JBPYEZ010000153.1:0-17955 GCA_051984395.1 Acidimicrobiales bacterium
GCCACCTCGGGAAGTGGGAGGCGACCGGGCTAGCCCCCTGTGTCGCCTGAGCCTGTGTCGTTCGACGCTTCCGCTTGGGTAGATGCGCGCTCCAGCTGGACGAAGGCCAGTCGCAGCTGGGTCAGGCCCTCGCGCAGGTGTGCCTCCTCCTCGCCGAGGCGGGAGGTGAGCCCCTCGACCAGCAGGGCGAGGGCGTCGATGGCCAGCCGGGCCTGGTCCAGCTTGGGCGGGTCGAGCGAGAGGTGCAGGGCGGCGAGCTCGAACATCCCGTAGCAGTGGTTGGCGACGACGGTCCGCGCCGGAGTGTCGGCCAGCTGCTGGCGCAGCTCCGCCATGCGCTCCTGCAGCTCTGCCTCGTCCTCCGGTGCTCCGGGCCCGCCACCGGGCGGACTCCCCGCTCCCGCGGGTGGCTCGCCCGACGGCGGTTGCCGCGGTGGCTGCTGTGGTCGCTCCCCTCGCTGCTCGTCGCCGGGGCGGGGGACGGGACGCTCTCCACCGGGTGTCCAGAGGCTACTCATGCTGATATCGTAGAAGCGAAATCGAGACGGAAAGCGGGGCCGGGCAGTCCGACGAGGCAGCACGATCCCCACCCTTCCGCAGTCCGGGGTATCCCGGTCGGCGTGTCGGGTCCATGCTCGCTGTGGGGCGGGCGTCGCTTTCCGACGCTCGCCCTTGTCGCGTTTCAAGGGCCTGACACGACAGGAGTGATGCCGCATAACTGCCGCAGCAGCCACCAACGAGCTCAGGATCAACGATCGGATCCGAGCCCGTGAGGTACGTCTGGTCGATCCGGAGGGAACGCAGCTAGGGATCAAGCCGCTACCGGAGGCCCTCCACCTCGCCAGGGAGCTGGATCTGGACCTCGTCGAGGTTGCTCCGCAGGCCAACCCGCCGGTCTGCCGGGTCATGGACTACGGCAAGTTCAAGTTCGATGCGGCACAGCGGGCGAAGGAGTCTCGCCGCAAGACCACCAACGTCGGAATCAAGGAGATGAAGTACCGGCCCAAGATCGGCAGTGGGGACTTCAACACCAAGACACGCCGGGTCGTCAGGTTCCTGGGCGAGGGCCACAAGGTCAAGATCACGATCATGTTCAGAGGCAGGGAGATCTACCACCCCGAGCTCGGGAAGAAGATTCTCGACCGGATCGCCGACGAGGTCGATGGCTCGGCGAAGGTCGAGGCCGCGCCGCGCCTCGACGGGCGCAACATGGTCATGGTCCTGGCTCCCGACAAGCGGGCCCAGCGGTCGTCGGGGCGAGGAGAGCGTTCGGACGGCGCAGACGATGGTCGGGGGGCGGCGGCCAACGGAGGCCCCCGGGGTGCGGCAGGCGACGCCGATCGGGGGGCCGAGGCCCAGCGACGGGAGAGTTGAACATGCCCAAGATGAGAACGGACAGGGGCGCGGCCAAGCGCTTCAAGGTCACCGGGACGGGCAAGCTCCGCCGGCGCCAGGCCTTTCGGTCGCACCTGCTGGAGAAGAAGTCGAGCACCCGCACCCGCCGGTTGGGTCGTGAGGTGGACGTGGCGTCCGGCGGTGACGCCCGTCAGGTGAAACGGCTGCTCGGCCTCTAGGGCCGTCACCCCTCCGAACGATCGATCGATCGGACCGGTGGTCCGACCGCCCCCGACAGAAGGAGTCCCCCATGGCCAGGGTCAAGCGCGCCGTCCACAGCAAGAAGCACCGCCAGGCCGTCCTGGAGAAGGCCCACGGCTACTACGGCAACAAGAGCCGAAGCTTCCGCGCCGCCAACGAGCAGGTCATGCGGTCCATGCAGTACGCCTATCGGGACCGTCGGGCGCGCAAGGGTGACTTCCGTCAGCTCTGGATCCAGCGGATCAACGCGGCCGCCCGTCTCCACGGCATGAGCTACAGCCGGTTCGTGGCCGGGCTGCGTCGGGCGCAGGTCGAGGTGGATCGCAAGATGCTCGCCGAGCTCGCCGTCGACGACCCAGCCGCCTTCGCCGCCCTGGTGAGGGTGGCCGCCGGCAACAGCTCGGCGGCCGACGAGGATGCATCCACCGAGCGAGTCGAGGAGGACGCTTCCTGAGCCAGGCTGCGCTCGCCTGGCGTCACCAACGCGTCCAGCGCTTGCGTCGCCTCGTGCGGCGGCGGAGCCTCCGCCGTGCCGAGCGGGCCTTCGTGGCCGAGGGTTCGAAGGTCATCTCGGCCGCCCTCGATGTGGGGGCACCGATGGAGGCGCTCTTCTACGCCCCCGAGGCGACCAGCGACGATCGGGCCGGAGCCGTGATCGAGCAGGCGCTCGGGGCGGGCGTGCGGGTCCATCAGCTGGCACCCGGCGTGATGGAACGAGTGGCCGACACCGTGACCCCACAGCCCCTGGTGGCCGTCATCGCCTTTGTCGACGTGGACCTCGACGCCCTGGCCGCGGCGTCGCTCCTGGTGGTGTGCGCCGACGTGCGTGATCCGGGCAACGCGGGCACGGTGCTGCGCAGCGCCGAGGCGGCGGGCGCCGACGGGGTAATCTGCTGTGGCGGATCGGTCGACGTCTACAACCCCAAGACTGTGCGGGCGTCGGCCGGAGCGTTGTTCCACGTCCCGATCGTGGCGGGCGGAGACGTGGCGGAGGTGCTGGAACGGCTGGGGGACTGGGGTATGCATCGGTTGGCGGCGACGACCCACCACGGGCTCGACTACACAGAGGCAGATCTGACCACGGCGGTGGCGCTGGTCCTCGGCAACGAGGCCACGGGCCTGCCCGGGGGGCTGGAGCGATGGATCGACGAGCCCGTCAGCATCCCAATGTCAGGTCGGGCCGAGTCCCTCAACGTCGGGATGGCGGCGGCCGTGCTGTGCTTCGAGGCTGCCCGGCAGCGACGCCAGCGGCCCGAGCGCAGCTGCGGGGCCCGGAGGACCTGACGTGGCGGCCGACACGAACGACCTTCCCGACGCCGTCATCCGGGTCGACGGGTCGCGACGGATCCTGGACGCCAACCGGGCCGCCAACGAGCTGACCGGCTTCGCCGCCGATGAGCTCATCGGTCGGGACTGCGCCGATGCACTCGAGCCGCGAGACCGGGAGGGTCTCCCGGTGTGGGTGGACAGCTGGCATCGGTCCGCTCTCCTGCCTTCGGTCCGGTCGCTGCCCGAGCAGGAGATCATTCTGCGCGGAGCCCACGGCGCCGACGTGCGGGCCTTCGTGACGGGCACCTACCAGCGCGACCAGTCGGGTGAGATCGGGGGCGCCGTCCTCGTGCTGCGGGACGCCCGACGAAGGATGCACCACGCCGTCACCGGGATCGAGATCGTCTCCACGGTGAGCCACGAGCTGCGCTCCCCCCTCACCTCGGTGAAGGGATACACCAGCCTGCTGATGAACCGCTGGGACCGCCTGGGCGACGACCAGAAGCGCATGATGCTCGAGCAGGTCAACCACGACGCCGACCGGGTCACGCGGCTCATCACGGAGCTGTTGGATATCAGCCGGCTCGAGACCGGCCGCCTGGTGCTGCGCCGGCAGATGATCGACCTCAGCACGCTCGCCGACTCGGTCCTCGACCAGATGGCGATGGAGTACCCGGGCCTCGGCGTGACGCGACACTTCGACCAGCCCTTCCCGACCGTGTACGCCGACCCGGACAAGGTGCTCCAGGTGATCACCAACCTGGTGGAGAACGCGTGCAAGTACGGTTCGCCGCAGGGCTTGGAGGTCGTGGGCGAGGCCACCGAGGAGGAGGTGGCGCTGTCGGTCACGGACCAGGGACCGGGCATCCCGTCCGAGGATCTCGATCGCGTGTTCACCAAGTTCTTTCGCCGGCCCGAGGGCAAGCCCTCGGGGTCCGGGCTGGGTCTATGGATCAGCCGCGGCCTGGTCGAAGCCCATGGCGGCCAGCTGTCGGTGCGATCAATTACGGGGCAAGGGTCGACCTTCCGTTTTACGCTGCCGCGCGTGGAACCAGAGGTCCTGCGGCAGCAGACGGCCAGTGCCTGACGTCTCCAACGCCTTCGACGTCGCCGACGTCGCCGAGGCCGAGGCCGAAGGTCGGGCGAGGATCGACGCCGCCCATTCGGTGGATGCCCTGCGGGCGGTCGAGACCGAGGTCGTGGGGCGGCGCTCCCGCCTGGCCGGACTTCAACAGCGGCTCGGCGGGCTGGCACCCGAGGAGCGCCGCAGCCGCGGGCGCGAGCTCAACGAGGCCCGTGCCCGCTTGCAGGCGGCGATCGACGCCCGCCGGTCCGAGGTGGAACGAGCAGAGCGGCGTCGCCGGCTGGAGGCCGAGCGCCTCGACCTGACCGAGGTGCTGCCCCGGCCCGGACCCGGGCACCTGCACCTGGTGACCCGCACGCAGTCCGAGCTGGAGGACGTCTTCGTCGGCATGGGGTTCACCGTGGCCGAGGGGCCCGAGGCCGAGACCGACTGGCACAACTTCGAGGCCCTCAACATTCCTCCGGGTCATCCCGCCCGCAGCATGTGGGACACCTTCTACCTCCGGCTGGGTCCGCCGGGATCGAGGCTGCTGCGGGCCCACACGTCGCCGGTCCAGATCCGGGTGATGCAGTCCCAGCCACCGCCGATCTTCATCGTGGCTCCCGGGCGCGCCTACCGCCGTGATACTCCCGACGCCCGCCACCTCCCTGTCTTCCACCAGATCGAGGGACTGGTCGTGGACCGGAACATCACCTTCGCCGACCTGGCCGGCACCATCGAGGCCTTCACCACCGCCTACTTCGGTCCCGCCATTCACTCACGGCTGCGCCCGTCCTACTTCCCCTTCACCGAGCCCTCTGCGGAGTACGAGATCACCTGCATGATCTGCGAGGGGGCTGGCTGTCGCACGTGCTCGGGAACGGGTTGGGTCGAGCTCGGGGGCGCCGGGATGGTGGATCCGAACGTCTTCGCCGCCGTGGGCATCGACGACGAGGAGTGGTCCGGCTTCGCCTTCGGGTTCGGCATCGACCGGTGCGCCCAGATGCGTCACGGGATCGCCGACATGCGCGTCATGCTCGACAACGACGTCAGGTTCCTCACCCAGTTCTGAAGGCTCGCCATGCGTGTTCCGCTGTCCTGGCTCCGTGACTTCGCGCCCATCGAGGCAGATCCTGCCGACGTGGGCGAGACCCTCGACGACCTCGGTCTGGTCGTCGAGGACATCGAGCGCGTCGGAGAGGGCCTGGAGGGAGTGGTCGTGGCCCGGGTTCTCGCCATCGACCCGATCCCCAGAGCCGACCAGATCCGACAGGTCACGGTGGACGCAGGCGACGGGCGCTCGCTCGAGGTGGTGTGCGGCGCGTCCAACTTCTCGGTCGGCGACCTGGTGCCCCTCGCCACCGTGGGCACCGTGCTTCCGGGAGGCATGGCCGTCAGTCGCAGGAAGATGAAAGGCGTCGAGTCCAACGGGATGCTGTGCTCGGGCAGTGAGCTCGGGCTCAGCGAGGACGCCGCCGGCATCCTCGTGCTGGGATCGGTCCCCGGTGACGACGGGCTGGCGGCAGAGCCGGGCACACCGTTGATCGAGGCCCTCGGCATCGAGCCCGACGTGGTGTTCGACCTGGAGGTCGAGGGCAACCGCCCCGACGCGCTGTCCATCGCCGGGGTGGCACGGGATCTCGCTGCCCGGCTCCGGCTTCCGTTCTCGATCCCCGAACCTCATCTCGTCGAGGGCGACGTGCCGGTCGAGAGGCTGGCCCGGGCGGCGGTGGAGGCTCCCGACCTGTGCCCCCGCCTGCTGGTCCGGGTCCTCGTCGACGTCGGAGTGAGCTCCTCGCCGCGCTGGGTCGCCCGTCGGCTGCTGCTGGCGGGCATGCGGCCGATCAACTCGATCGTCGACGCCTCCAACTACGTGATGCTCGAGTTGGGCCAGCCCACGCATCCCTACGACCTCGACCGGCTCGGAGGCGGCGGGCTGCTGGTTCGCCGGGCCCGGCCGGGCGAGACGGTCGTGACGCTCGACGGCGAGGAGCGGCGGATGGGGGTGGGCGTCGCCGACGGCGCGACGGACGACTGTCTCATCTGTGACGCCGACAGCTCGCCCGTGGGCATCGCCGGGATCATGGGGGGTGCCGCGTCCGAGATCACCCCGAGCACCTCCCGGGTGCTCCTCGAGGTGGCGAACTTCAAGTCCATGGCCATCGCCCGGACGTCTGCCCGCCTCGGGCTGCGTACGGAGGCGTCCGTGCGCTTCGAGCGGGGCGCCGACCCCGAGGCGCTCGAGCGCGCCGCCGCCCGTGTGTGCGAGCTGGTGGCGGGCGTCGGGGGCACGACCGCCGCTGGGTCGCTGGACGTGCGAGGGGACCTGGTGCCACCGCCGGTGCTGTCGTTGCGGACGGACCGGGTCAACGCCATCCTCGGCGCCGAACTCGACGACGAGACGGTTCGCGACAATCTCGTTCCGCTCGGGTTCGAGGTGTCGCCGGAGGGCGCCGGGGTCCACCGGGTACGCGTGCCGACGTTCCGCCCCGACACCACGCGGGAGATCGACCTCATCGAGGAGGTCGCCCGACTCCACGGGTACGCGCGGATCCCGCGGACCGTGCCGCCTCCCCCCGGCGTCGGGCGACTCACGCCGTACCAGCGTGACCGCCGCCGGGTGCGCGGTGTCCTGACCGGCGTCGGAGCCGACGAGGCGTGGACGGCGTCGTTGCTGGCGCCCGGGGACCACGAAGCGGCGGGGTTGGACGGCCGGTCGGTCGAGGTCGAGAACCCCTTGGCCGCCGAGGAATCGGTGCTGCGCCGGACACTGCTGCCCGGCATGCTGCGTGCGCTGGCGTTCAACGCCTCACACCGCTACCCCGACTTGCGCCTGTTCGAGGTCGGCCACGTGTTCGGGTGGCCCCGTGAGGGCGAGCCTCTGCCCGACGAGACCGAGCACCTGGGTGTCGCCCTGGCCTGGCCCACGGACGACGCCCGGTCAGCCGTCGAGGTGTGGCGAGCGCTCTGTGCGGCGCTGCGAGTCGACTCGGTGTCGATGCAGGCGGCCCCCCGACCGGGCCTCCACCCGACACGCAGTGCCCGCCTGATCGTGGCCGAGTCGGGTGCCGAGCTCGGTGGGGTCGGTGAGGTCGACCCCGACGTGCTGGGCGCCTTCGGGCTGGGCGCCCGAGGCGGACGGGTCGGTTGGATCGAGGTCGACCTCGGCCTGCTGCTGGCCTCGGCGCCCCGCCGGTCTGACCAGGCCCGACCGGTGAGCCGCTTTCCGTCGAGCGACGTCGATCTGGCCTTCGTCGTCGAGGAGTCGACGCCGGCGGGGGCCGTCGAGGAGACCCTCGCCAGGGCCGGTGGGGACCTGCTGGTGGAGCTGGCCCTGTTCGACGTCTACCGGGGCGAGGGGATGCCGCCCGGCCGGCGGAGCCTGGCCTTCCGGCTGCGCTTCTGCGCCCTCGACCACACCCTCACCGACGACGAGGTCGGCGAGGCGCGACGGCGCTGCATCGAGGCGGTCGAGACAGCCCATCCGGCCGAGCTTCGGGGCGGGTAGGCCG
Source organism: Acidimicrobiales bacterium (assembly GCA_051984395.1). Classification (GTDB taxonomy): domain Bacteria; phylum Actinomycetota; class Acidimicrobiia; order Acidimicrobiales; family AC-9; genus AC-9. Next base: position 7,441 of record JBPYEZ010000153.1, read on the forward strand.
GTGGTGGACCGGTCATCGCCGGCGGCGCGTCGACTTCGAGGCCGTCAGGGTCCCTCCGGGTCCCCGAGCTCGCCGGTCTCCAACCGGTCGAGCACGTCGAGGGTGTGCTCGCCGAGCCGGGAGGTGACCCGGGTGAGCGTTCCCGGGGACAGCTGGTCCAGGAAGTAGAAGCCGACGATGTCGTCGGCATCCCGGTCGGCTCGCTCGGCCAGCGATTCGAGCACGTCCAGGCAGCGGTCGAGGAGTGCCTCGTCTCCTTCCTTGCCGAGCACCACGTCGTTCACGAGGTCGGCCAGCTCCCCGAAGACGACGTCGGCCCCGATGTCGTCCTCGTAGACGTCCACGAGGGCGTCGTACCGGTCCTCCAGCTCCGGCACGGCCTGACGCAGCTCGGCCACGGCTTGCTCCTCGACGCCCTCGATGGTTGGTGGCATGGGGTCCTCCTCCGCTCGGCTGACGGTCGAGAGGAAACTACAGGAAATACATTGAAAGTGCCATCGGGCGATCGACGTGTCAGAGGCGGCGGAGGATGCGCATGATCTGATCGGTGCGGTAGCTGGCCAGCTTCACGCTCCAGCAGTCGAGCGCCGAGCGCCTGGCCTCGTTGCCGAAGAACGTCGTCATCGGCCCTTCCAGTTGGTACGAGTCGGCACCTTCGACCCACTCGGTCGTCTCGTCGGTCAGCGTCACCTCGAACCCCATCTGCCGATCCTTCCTGCCCATGCTCCTGCTGAACGTGACGGTACGTGGTTCGGCCTGTGGAGCGATAGACCATCAACCCTGTGGATATCGCGTCCTGTCCACAGCCCCTTGCGGCTCACCGCCGCTCGCATGAACATGCGATGTCTTGTATAGTAATCGACATGCGGATCGGGATCGCCGGCGCGTCGGGCTACACCGGCGCCGAGCTGTTGCGGCTGTGCGCCGACCATCCCCTGCTCGAGGTGGCCTGGGCCGGCGGCGCCACCCAGGCCGGGAGCCAGGTCGGCGAGCTGTACCCGAGCCTGGCCGGCGCCTATCCCGGGCTTCGTCTCGACGAGCTCGACCCCGCCGCCCTCGATGGTCTCGACCTGGTGTTCCTGGCCCTGCCCCACGGCGAGGCGCAGCAGCTGGTGGCCGAGATCCGCAAGGGCGTCGGCGTCGTCGTGGACCTCTCGGCCGACTTCCGCCTGCGGGACCCGGCTGCCTACCCGTCCTGGTACGGCGCCGAGCACACCGCCCCCGAGCTCCTGCCTGCCTTCGCCTACGGCCTGCCCGAGCTGTTCCGGGCCGATCTGGTCGGCGCCGAGCTCGTCGCCGCCGCCGGGTGCTACGTCACCGCCGCGGCGCTGGCGCTGGCACCCCTGGTGCGGGCGGGCGCGGTCGGGCGCACGGGGGTGATCGTCGACGCCGCCAGCGGTGTCTCGGGAGCGGGTCGACGCCTGGCCGCCACGACCCAGTTCGGCGCGGCCAACGAGGACTTCTCCGCCTACGGGCTGCTGGACCACCGCCACACCCCCGAGATCGAGCAGGCGACGGGAGCCCAGGTCCTCTTCACCCCCCACCTCGCCCCGATGACACGCGGCATCCTGGCCACCTGCTACGCCCGTCCGACGGGACCCACCGACACCGACGAGGTGCTGGCGCTGCTCGGCTCCGCCTACGAGGACGAGCCCTTCGTCTCGGTGGGACGGACACCCCCGTCGACGAAGTCGACACTCGGCTCCAACGCCGCTCACCTGACCGCTCGTCATGACCCACGCACCGGGTGGGTGCTGGCGCTGTGCGCGCTCGACAACCTCGTCAAGGGAGCGTCGGGCCAGGCGGTCCAGTGCGCCAACCTGGCGCTGGGGCTGCCCGAGACGACAGGGCTGTCGACGGTCGGCGTGTACCCGTGAGCGTCACCGCGCCCGACGGCTTCGTGGCCGGCGGCGCCGCCTGCGGCATCAAGGCGTCGGGTCAGCTCGACCTGGCGGTGGTCGCCACCGCCGACGGTCGGGCTGTCCCGGCGGCGGGGGTCTTCACGGCCAACCTGGCCCCGGCCGCGCCGGTGCAGGTGAGCCGAGCCCACCTGGCGGGCAGCGGCGGTCGGGCTGCGGCCGTCGTCGTCAACGCCGGGAACGCCAACGCCGCCACGGGGATCGCCGGCCGGGCCAACGCCGAGCGCACGGCGGCGCTGGCGGCCCACGGTGTCGGGGTGGCGTCCGAGGAGGTGCTGGTCTGCTCGACGGGGATCATCGGCGTCCAGCTGCCCATGGAGCGCCTCGATGCGGCCCTGCCGCCGCTCCTGACCAACCTGGCGGCCGACGAGGCAGCGGCCACCGCGGCGGCGACGGCGATCATGACCACTGACACCGCGGTGAAGCAGACCCGGATCGAGGCGGACGGGTTCGTCGTCGGCGGGATGGGAAAGGGCGCGGCCATGATGGCGCCGGACATGGCGACGATGCTTGCCGTGCTCACGACCGACGCCCTCGTCGATTCCACCGCACTGGCGCCCATGCTGGGTGATGCCGTCTCGCGCTCGTTCAACGCCGTTTCCATCGACGGGTGCACGTCGACCAACGACACCGTGCTGGTGCTGGCGAGCGGCAGCGCCGGCCCCGTCGACGAGACGTCGGTCTCGGCGGCGATGCACCAGGCGTGCGCCGACCTGGCCAGCCAGATGGTGGCCGACGCCGAGGGGGCGACGCGCGTGGTGCAGATCGCGGTGAGCGGAGCGGTCGACGACGCCGAGGCGAGGCAGGCGGCGCGGCGCGTGGCTGACAGCGCGCTCGTGAAATGCTCGATGTACGGCGGCGATCCCTACTGGGGCCGGGTGGTGAGCGAGCTCGGCAGTGCCGGGGTGTCCTTCGACCCCGAGCGCGTCAGTGTCTCCTACGGTGGGGTGACCACCTGTCGTAAGGGCGTGGCCGCTGTCCACGACGAGGCCGCGGTGCGATCCCACCTTGCCGGCACCCGCGTCGAGCTCCATGCCGACCTCGGGTTGGGAAGCGGCGCCGCCTCGGTCCTGACCGCCGATCTCGGGCCCGGCTACATCGACGAGAACATGAGGACCTCGTGAGCCCGGTCGCCTCCAGCCAGCTCGACCCCGCAACCCGGGCCGAGGTCCTGTCCGAGGCCCTGCCCTACATCCGCCGGTTCTGGGGCAAGGTGGTGGTCGTCAAGCACGGTGGTAGCGCCATCTCGCCCTCGGCCGCGCCGGCGGGACGGGCCGCGGGTCACGGCGTGGACCCCGCGCTGGCTCTTTTCGCCCAGGACATCGTCCTCATGGGCTCGGTGGGCATGCGTCCGGTCGTGGTGCACGGCGGTGGGCCGCAGATCGGGGAGCTGATGGCCCGACTGGGCAAGGAGGCCGAGTTCAGGAACGGCCTCCGGGTCACCGACGCCGACACCCTCGACATCGCCCGCATGGTGCTCGTCGGCAAGGTCAACCGCGACATCGTGGGCGCCATCAACGTGCACGGGCCGCTGGCCGTCGGGCTGTCGGGTGAGGACGCCGGTCTCATCACGGCCAGTGCCCACCCGGACGAGCTCGGCTTCGTGGGCGAGGTGCACGCGGTCAACCCGGGGATCCTCCAGCGTCTCCTGGCCCAGGACCTGATCCCCGTCGTGGCGACCATCGGGACGGACGCAAGCGGTCAGGCCTACAACATCAACGCCGACACCGTGGCGGGCGCGGTGGCCGAGGTGCTGGGGGCGGAGAAGTTGGTGTACCTCACCGACGTCGAGGGGTTGAGAAGGGACCGGAACGACCCGGCGTCGCTCATCCGCCGCACCAACGGCGACGAGCTCGAAGCCATGATGGCCGAGGGCATCCTCTCGGACGGGATGATCCCGAAGGCCCAGGCGTGCGTGCGGGCCATGCGGTCCGGCGTCGGCCAGGCCCACATCCTCGACGGGCGGCTCCCCCACGCGCTCCTGCTCGAGATCTACACCCGCGAAGGGGTGGGAACGCTGGTGAGCCCGTGAGCAGCGTCCTCATGCCGACCTATCCGCCCACGCCGGTCACCTTCGTGCGGGGTGAGGGGACGTACCTGTACGACGTGGACGGGCGCCGGTACCTCGACTTCCTGTCGGGCCTTGCCGTCACGTCGCTGGGGCACGCTCACCCGGTCGTGGCCGACGCCGTCGCCGAGCAGGCCAGGACCCTCGTCCACGTATCGAACCTGTTCGGCAACGTCGTGGGCCCCGAGGTGGCGGCCACCCTGGACCGACTGATCGGGGGTGGCACGCCCGCCGGCGGGCGCGTCTTCTTCGCCAACTCCGGAGCCGAGGCCAACGAGTGCGCGATCAAGCTGGCGCGCCGTTGGGCGGGACCGGGCAGGTTCGTCGTGGTGAGCGCCTACGGCTCGTTCCACGGCCGCACCCTGGCGACCTTGCACGCCACGGGGCAGCCGAGCAAGCACGAGCCGTTCCAGCCGCTGCCGGAAGGCTTCCGCCACGTCGGGTGGGACGACCTCGCCGATCTGGAGCGGGCCGTCGACGAATCGGTCGTCGCCGGAGTGCTGCTCGAGCCCATCCAGGGAGAAGGGGGTGTGAACCCGCCGTCGCCCGGCTTCCTCACCGCCGTGCGCCGGCTGTGCGACGAGCGGGGCGCGTTGCTGATGCTCGACGAGATCCAGACGGGGTTGGCTCGAACCGGGCGGTGGTTCGCCTTCCAGCACGAGGGGATCGTGCCCGACGTCGTCACGGTGGCCAAGGCCCTCGGCAATGGTGTGCCCATCGGCGCCTGCTGGGCTCGCCACGAGGTGGCCGGCGCCTTCGCGCCCGGCGACCACGGGAGCACCTTCGGAGGCCAGCCGCTGGCGGCGGCGGCGGCCAAGGCGACCCTGTCCGTCATGGAGGAGGCCGACGCTCCCCGGCTGGCGACGGCGGCCGGCGCCCAGCTGCGTCGGGGACTGGCCGATCTGCCCGGCGTGACCGCAGTGCGGGGCCAGGGCCTGTTGCTGGCCGCCGAGCTGGAGGGTGACGTGGCCAAGGAGGTCACCGCCCGAGCGCTGGCCGCCGGCCTGGTGGTGAACGCCGTGACGCCGCGGGCTGTCCGCCTGGCGCCCCCCCTGCTCGTGTCGTCCGAGGAGATCGAGGAGGCACTGGCCATTCTGAGGCGGGTGCTCGACGAGCTTCTCGCTGCCGGTGCGTTAGGCCGGTCCGACGACGCCGCCCGGACGGGGACGTCGTGACCCGTCACCTCCTCGAGACCGACGATCTGGCAGCCGACGAGCTGGAGGCCGTGCTCGAGCTCGCCCGCCAGCCCCGGCCCGAGCCGTTGCTCGCCGGACGGGGGGTCGCCCTGGTCTTCGAGAAGCCCTCGACCCGCACCCGCAACGCCACCGAGATGGCGGTCGTCCACCTGGGGGGCCACCCGATCAGCATCCGGGGCGACGAGGTCGGGTTGGGCACGAGGGAGACCGCCGAGGACATCGCCCGCACGCTGGCCTGCTATCACGCCGTCGTCGGCGCCAGGGTTCGGGACCACGGCAATCTCGAGCGTATGGCCGCCGCCCTGGACACCTCGGGGACGGCGGTCCCGCTCGTCAACCTCCTCTCCGACCGCGCCCACCCGTGTCAGGCCCTGGCCGACCTGTTGACGATGGAACAGGTGCTCGGCGGGCTGCGGGGACGGACCCTGGCGTGGGTCGGCGATGCCAACAACGTGTGCCGCTCGTTGCTCCTCGGGGGAGCGCTCTCGGGGATGCATCTGCGGGTGGCCTCACCGCCGTCGTTCGGCCTGAACGCGGCCGACGCCGATCGAATCGCGTCGCTCGGCGGCGATCTCGAGCTGGTCGACCGTCCCGAGCTGGCGGCCGAGGGGGCGGATGCCGTGCACACCGACGTGTGGGTGTCGATGGGCCAGGAATCGGAGGCGGCCGTCCGCCGGCGAGCGTTCGAGGGCTTCACCGTGGACGAGGCACTCATGTCCCGGGCTGCGCCCGACGCCGTGGTCCTGCACTGTCTGCCCGCCCGGCGGGGTGAGGAGATCGCAGCCAGCGTCGTCGACGGGCCCCGCAGCGCCGTGTGGCGCCAGGCCGAGAACCGTCTCCACGCCACGCGCGGCCTGCTGTTGTGGCTGCTCCAGATGGCGACGGACGGCGCCGCGTCGGTGCCGGCGGCCACGAGCGGTGGGGCTGGAACCTCGGGGTCGGGCCGATGAAGCTGGCCAAGAGCCAACGACAGCACCGCATCGCCCGGATCCTGGAGGGCAATGCCGTGACCAGCCAGCCCCAGCTCGTCGAGCTGCTGGCCCACGAGCAGGTGGAGGCCACCCAGGCCACCGTCTCACGGGACCTCGAGGAGCTCGGCGCCGTGAAGGTGCGGGTGCCGGGTGGCGACAGCGTCTATGCCATCCCCGAGCTGCCCCGCGATCAGGTGGCCCCGGAGGATCACCTCCGCCGGGTGCTGGCGGACTGGGTGGTCGAGGTGGTGCACTCGGTCAACGTGGTCGTGCTGCGGACCCCGCCGGGGTCTGCTCACGTGGTGGGGTCGGCGCTCGACCGGGCCGGCGTCGACGGAGTCGTCGGTACCGTAGCGGGTGACGACACAGTTCTTGTGGTGGCGTCCGAGGGGATGGGAGGGGCCGAGGTGGCCCGACGGCTTGCCGTCCGGGCCGGTCTCTGAGCGTTGGGGTCCGAGAGCAGTCAACGAGAGGAGCGTTAGTGCCCAAGCGAGTGGTCCTCGCCTACAGCGGTGGTCTGGACACGTCGGTCGCCGTGCGGTGGCTGAGCGAGGAGATGGACGCGGAGGTCATCGCCCTGGCCGCGGACGTCGGTCAGGGCGGTGACTTCGAGGATCTTCGCCAGCGTGCGCTGGCGGCAGGGGCCGTAGAGGCCGTCGTCGTCGACGCGCGCGAGGAGTTCGCGCGCGACTTCGTTGCCCCCGCCCTGCAGGCGAACGCCCGCTACGAGGGCAAGTACCCGCTCGTGTCGGCGCTGTCGCGTCCGCTCATCGTCCGCCACCTGGTCGCCGCCGCTCGCGAGCACGGGGCCGATGCCGTCGCCCACGGCTGCACCGGCAAGGGCAACGACCAGGTCCGCTTCGAGGTGTCGACCCGCACCCTGGCGCCGGACCTGCAGACCGTCGCTCCCGTCCGCGGCTGGGGGCTGACCCGGGAGCAGTCGATCGAGTATGCCGAGCGCTTCGCCATCCCGGTCACCGTCACCAAGGCCAGCCCCTACTCGGTCGACCAGAACCTATGGGGACGGACCATCGAGTGCGGGGTCCTCGAGGACCCGTGGGCTCAGCCGCCCGAGGAGGTCTTCGAGCTCACGACCCCCACCGCCGAGCAGCCGGTCGAGATGGTCCTCGGCTTCGAGGAGGGGCTCCCGACCACGATCGACGGTCGCCAGCTGCCGCTGCACGAGCTGATCGGGGAGGTCACCCGGGTCGTCGGCTCCTACGGGTGGGGTCGCATCGACATGGTCGAGAACCGCCGCGTCGGGATCAAGAGCCGCGAGGTCTACGAGTGCCCGGGCGCGCTGGCCCTGCTGATGGCCCATGCCGACCTGGAGGACCTCACGCTCGAACGCGACCTGGCCCACGAGAAGGCCCGCCTCGAGCCGCGCTGGGCGGAGCTGGTGTACGACGGGCTGTGGTACTCGCCCCTGAAGGCGTCCCTCGACGCCTTCGTCGGCGAGAGCCAGCGGCGCGTCGCTGGAGAGGTACGGCTGCGCTGCGAGGTGCCCGGCCGTTGCTTCGTCGCCGGCCGCCGCAGCGCCATCGGCCTGTACGACTACGGGCTGGCTACCTACGAGGCAGCCGACGCGTTCCATCACGAGGATGCGGCCGGCTTCGTTCGCCTGTGGGGACTCGGCGTCGAGACGTGGGCTACCCGTCAGCCGCCGTCGCGCCAGCAGGCGCCGCCGTCTCGATGAGCCTGTGGAAGGAGCGCTTCGGGGTGGTGCCCGCCGACCCGGTGGTGGCGTTCACCGAGAGCCTGTCGTTCGACCTGCGGCTGGCGAGCGACGATCTGGCCGGCTCGCGCGCCCACGTCCGAGGGCTGGAGAGGGCCCGCATCCTCACCGTCGACGAGCGGGACGCCCTGCTCGCGGCCCTCGACCGCGTCGGGGAGGAGCTGGAGTGCGGGCGCTTTGCCTTCGCCGAGGACGACGAGGACATTCACACCGCCGTGGAGCGGCGGGTGACCGAGCTGGCCGGGGACGTCGGGGCCAAGCTGCACGCGGGTCGCAGTCGCAACGACCAGGTGGCCACGGCACTGCGCCTGTACGCCAGACGGGAGCTGCGAGGCCTCGCGGGGGCGGTTCTGAGGGTACAGACGGTCCTGGCCGACCGGGCCGACGAGGCGGGCGACGCCTACATGCCCGGCTACACCCACCTCCAGCGGGCGCAGCCCGTCCTGCTGGCCCATCACCTGCTCGCTCACTCGTGGGCCCTGGCGCGCGACGTCGACCGCCTCGTCGCCACGGCGGACCGGCTCGACGTCTCGCCGCTGGGCGCGGGGGCGCTGGCGGGCTCCTCGCTCGCGCTCGACCCCGACTCGGTTGCCGCCGACCTCGGCTTCGCCAGCCGGTTCGAGAACTCGCTCGACGCCGTGAGCGACCGGGACTTCGTGGCCGAGGCTCTGTTCGACCTCGCTCTCCTCGGTGTGCATCTCTCCCGGCTGGGTGAGGAGATCGCTTTGTGGGCGACGGAGGAGTTCGGCTTCATCCACCTCCACGACACCTACGCCACGGGCAGCTCCATGCTGCCCCAGAAGAAGAACCCCGACGTGGCCGAGCTGCTGAGGGGCAAGGCTGGTCGCCTCGTCGGCCACCTGACGGGCATCCTCACCACGCTCAAGGGACTCCCGCTCTCCTACAACCGCGACCTCCAGGAGGACAAGGAGCCCCTGTTCGACGCGGTCGACCAGGTCGGGCGGGCCCTGGCGGCCATCGAGGGGCTCCTGTCCACGGTCGGCTTCGATCTGGACCGAATGCGAGCGGCGGCCGACAACCAGGAGGCGGCGGCGGTGGACCTGGCCGAGTGGCTGGTGGCGCGGGGAACGCCGTTTCGTCAGGCGCACGGCATCGTGGCCTCGATCGTGCGCGACTCGGTCGAGCGTCACGTCCCCCTGGCCGAGCTGGTGGAGGGGCACCCCGAGCTCGGTAGCGAGGCCGTCGCCCTCCTGGAGCCCGGGGTGGCGGTCACCCGCCGGACCACCCCAGGGGGCGCCGGACCGAAGCCGGTGGCCGAGCAGCTGCGCGCCCTCCGTCGCCGCCTGGAGATCGACGGCGAGCGGGTGGGGCGTCGCTGAGCGGGCCGTGGCCGATCGAACCGGATGGGCGCGCCTCGGCCGCGAGTTCTTCCTCGACGACCCCCGCACGGTGGCCCCCTCGCTCTTGAACAAGCTGCTCGTCAGCGGCGACGTGGCCGGGCGGATCGTGGAGGTCGAGGCCTACCGGGGTGCCGCGGACCCCGCTTCACACGCCTACCGGGGGCCGACGAAGCGAAACGCCACGATGTTCGGCCCGCCGGGGCACCTGTACGTGTACTTCAGCTACGGCGTGCACTGGTGCGCCAACGTCGTTTGCGGTCCCGAGGGCACCGGCCACGCCGTCCTGCTGCGCGCTCTGGCCCCGGTGACCGGGGTGGAGCGGATGTGGGCCCGCCGACCGGGCGCCCACCGGGAGCGGGACCTGTGCAGCGGGCCCGGGAAGCTCTGTCAGGCCCTGGGCGTGACCCGGGACCAGGACGGCGCCGACCTGGTCACCGGCCATGAGGGCGTGCTTCTGGTTGCCGACGAGCACCCCCCACCGCGCCGCCCGGCCGTCGGGCCTCGGGTCGGGATCAGCGTGGCGGCCGAGTATCCTTGGAGGTGGTGGGTGCGGGGTGACGCCAACGTCTCTCGAGGCCGCCGCAGCCCGGATCCACGGCCGAAAGCGGACGCTTGACAGCCGTGGGGCGGGGGTCTAGGTTGATTCTTCGCCCGGTCGGCCAGTCGGCCCACTGGGGCGATTGCGACCGGGACCGAGCGAGGGCTACCTCGCCCCCTCGGAAGACAGCAGGGCCCGGCACCAACTCCCTCCGGGGATGTGTGTCGCGTCGCTCCTTGAAAACGGAACAGAGGAAAGCCAAAAGCCAGTGCGGGGTGATCGCGCGAGCGATCACCGAAGTCAATGCACAGAGACGGACAACATGTCCGTCCTGGTGCCGGTCGGCGAAGGGGATCAGTGTCCCTGACGCCGGCTCTCCTGATCGTCGAGGTCGCCTTCGGGTGAGCTCGCTGGTCTCGATGGAGAGTTTGATCCTGGCTCAGGACGAACGCTGGCGGCGTGCTTAATACATGCAAGTCGAACGGGGCCCATCCGGTGGCAACACCGGTGAAGGCTCAGTGGCGAACGGGTGCGTAACACGTGAGCAACCTATCCCGAAGACCGGGATAACACCGGGAAACCGGTGCTAATACTGGATGCCCCCACCGGGTCGCATGGCCTGGTGAGGAAAGGATTTATTGCTTCGGGAGGGGCTCGCGGCCTATCAGCTTGTTGGTGGGGTAACGGCTCACCAAGGCCACGACGGGTAGCTGGTCTGAGAGGACGA